>NZ_JAUBTI010000015.1:0-104790 GCF_036702415.1 Microcoleus sp. D3_18a_C4
CACAAGGTAGGCAACTATCGAAGTGCCAAAAATACAGTAGGAATACCGCTAGGTTTTACAACATTAATCACCCCGTCCAAGCTCAAAGTCAAAGCCCATCTGGCTAAAATTGCAGAAGTGATAGACACCCATAACACCGCCCCCCAAGTCGCTTTAATTAGTCGGCTGAATCCAATAATTAGGGGATGGTCAAACTATTACTCAACAGTAGTAAGTAAAGAAACCTTCCGAAAGGTAGACAACCTTACTTATGACAAGTTAAGAGCATGGGCTAGAAGGCGGGGAAAAGGTAGCATCAACAAAGACAAATACTGGCGAACAGTAGGCGACAGAAATTGGTGTTTCAGCACAGAAGAAGGATTAGAGTTGCTCCAACACTCAGCAAAGCCTATTGTAAGGCACGTTAAAGTGAAGGGTAACGCAACGCCTTACGATGGTGACTGGATTTACTGGAGCAAGAGACGCGGAGAATACCCGGAAACACCAAAAAGAGTGGCAACACTGCTTAAGACACAAAAAGGTAAATGTACCCACTGTGGTCTGTATTTCACACCTACAGACATTGTAGAAGTTGACCATATCCAACCTCTCTCATTAGGCGGTAAGGATGAATACAAAAACTTCCAACTTCTACATAAACACTGCCACGACACAAAAACGGAAAATGACGGTTCTCTTAATAAGGACTATTGTAACAATCCGTTTTGAATTGTGTCCATAAAAAGGATGAAGATATCAAGGAGCGGAATGATGCGAAAGCATCACGTTCCGTTCTGAACGAGAGGTAGGGGTAGAAATGCCCCTATCGACTCTAACAAAACCAGGGATTTTGGCACAATACCTTTACCCAGATTTTGTAGGGGCGGGTTCCACCAACAATATCTAACGATTACCAACAATCTAGATAAACCCGCCCCCCACCACCGATCGCCCACATCAACCTGGAATTTGCATCGCATCGGAAAATGTAGGTTGGTATTTTTGGTTGGGTGGGGGCGGGTTTATCAGATTGTTGATTATTGGCAATTATGGTTGGTGAACCCGCCCCTACAAGCATCATGTACATGGTGATTTATGGTTGGGTGGGGGCGGGTTTATCAGATTGTCGATTATTGGCAATTATGGTTGGTGAACCCGCCCCTACGGTAATTACCCCAACCCTTCAACTAACAAATTGCGAGCACTTTCCAACGCTTCCTGCAACTTACTTGCATCGCGTCCCCCAGCTTGCGCCAAATTCGGCCGCCCGCCGCCTTTTCCGCCGCAAATTTGAGCAATTCCCCCGATAAACTTGCCAGCTTGCAATCCTTTCTTATTGACTTCAGGACTAAAAGCAGCCACCAAACTTACCTTGTCCGGTTCAGGAATTGATGCCAAAACAACCGCAGCATTTCCTAACTTTTGCTGCAATCTTTCCGCCGCAGTTTTCAGCGCTTCCGTATCCACATCTCCCAATTGAGCTACAATGATTTTGAATTCGCCGAGATCCTCAGCCGCACTCAGCAACTGGTCGGATTTCGCGATCGCCAATTCCGACTTCACAGCAGCCAAATGTTTCTGAGTATCCTTCAACTCATTCTGCAAATTAGTAATCCGGTTCGGCAATTCTTCAGGCTTCGCCTTAAATCGATCGCCCAAATCGCGCACCACCTTATCCCGCACATTCAAATAGTCTAAAACAGCTTGACCGGAAACCGCTTCAATCCTGCGAGTTCCCGCCGCTACCCCCGCTTCGGAAACAATCTTAAACAGCCCGATTTCTGCGGTATTGCTGACGTGAGTTCCGCCGCACAATTCCATCGAAACGCCGGGAAAATCGATAACCCGCACCACATCGCCGTACTTCTCGCCAAACATCGCAGTCGCGCCTTTTTCTCTCGCAAGGGCGATCGGCATTTCTGCAACCTCAGCAGCGTGCGCCTCAGCAATCCAACTATTAACTAAATCCTCAATTTTCTGCAACTCTTCTGCTGTGACAGCGCGCGGAGAATTGAAATCAAACCGCAATCTCTCAGACGATACCAGCGAACCAGCTTGCGAAATCGAATCGTCCACAATTTTCCGCAAAGCTGATTGTAATAAGTGAGTTGCTGTGTGGTTAGCCTGAATTCGGCGGCGACCGCTATTGTCAATTTTCGCAGTAATACTATCGCCAACTCTCAGCGTTCCCCGTTCCACAAAGCTGAAATGCACGAAGAAATCCGATTCCTTCTTCACATCATCAACTCTTACCAACAAACCCTCTCCATTCTCTCCCTGAATGCTGCCATTCAAATAACCTTTATCCCCAATTTGTCCGCCGGATTCAGCATAAAACGGCGTTTGGTTCAAAACAACTTGTACCTCAGTGCCTGCCGCTGCTTCCTCCACAGATTTGCCGTCAACCAAGATAACTTCCACCTCAGCTAAACTCGACAATTCAGCATAACCAACAAACTCAGTTCCTTGGATGGTTTCAGCCAACTTATCCAAAGAACCCTGCACCGTCAAATCGATTGTTTGGCGAGCATCTTTAGCGCGAATTTGCTGTTCCTTCATCGCCGCTTCAAAGCCGTCCAAATCCACAGTAATTCCCTGTTCCTCAGCAATTTCTTGAGTCAGTTCTAAGGGGAAACCGTAGGTATCGTAAAGAGTGAAAGCATCTTGACCAGAAATCTCTGCTGTGGGTTGGGCATCTTGCCCGCCCGGAGACCCAGAAATCTCTGCTGTGGGGTGTAGGGGTTGGGCATCTTGCCCGCCCTGAGAAAGCAACAGGCGCCCGCCCCCAGAAACCGACAGGCAAGATGCCTGTTCCACAAGAGCTTTTTTGAGAATTTCCTCCAGCAGCTTCTCTCCGCGTTCCAAAGTCTTGAGAAACTGCGCTTCTTCCCTTGCCAATTCCGCCTTAATTTGAGCTTCCCGCCGCCGCACATTCGGATAAGCAGCTTCCGAAAGGCCGATCGCACTTTCAGCCACCCGCACCGTAAATTCGCCCTGAATTCCAATCAGCCGCCCGTGGCGCACCACCCGGCGAATCAACCGGCGCAAAATGTAACCCCGACCAACATTCGACGCGCGAATTTCGTCCGCAATCATGTGCACCACAGCCCGAATATGGTCGCCAATTACTTTCAGCGAAACCTTGACTTTTTCATCGCTATTGTGGTAATCAATTCCGGCAATTTCCGCCGCCGATTGAACGATCGGAAAAATCAAATCTGTTTCGTAATTATTGGGGACTTTCTGGAGGATTTGCGCCATCCGTTCCAGTCCCATGCCAGTATCAATATTTTGATTTTGCAGCGGGGTTAAATTGCCCTCTGCATCTTTATTGTACTGCATGAAAACCAGGTTGTAGAATTCGATAAACCTGGTATCATCTTCGAGGTCAATATTGTCGCCTCTCTCTGGGTGAAAATCATAGTAAATCTCCGAACACGGGCCGCAGGGGCCAGTCGGGCCGGATTGCCAGAAATTGTCATCTTCTCCCATGCGCTGAATCCGATCGCCCGGAATGCCAATTTCATCGCGCCAAATCGCAAAAGCTTCGTCATCTTCTCGGAAAACGCTAACAACCAAATTCGACGCCGGTAAACCGAAAACTTCCGTGGAAAGTTCCCAAGCCCAAGCAATGGCCTGTTTCTTGAAATAATCCCCGAAACTGAAATTACCCAACATCTCAAAAAACGTGTGGTGGCGGGCGGTGCGGCCGACGTTTTCGATGTCGTTGGTGCGGATGCACTTTTGAGAAGTCGTGGCGCGCGGTGATTCGGGCGTGCGCTGTCCGAGAAATATCGGCTTGAATTGTAACATTCCGGCGATCGTCAGCAACACAGTCGGATCTTCGGGAACCAAAGAAGCACTCGGCAATATCTTATGTCCCCGCTGAGCATAAAAGTCGAGGAAGGTTTGGCGGATTTGGCTGCCACTGAGAAACTTAGGAGAAATAGTCATGACAAGAACTGTTAAGAATGTAAAGATGTAGCAACAATAGAATTTATAGGACTTTTGCACGGGTGTCCAGAAACCGGGTTTTTCAACCAAAATACTTGCTTAAAATCCTCAATCTCGGTGAAAAAACCCGATTTCTTTGTTCGGAGTGCGTGAGTGCTAACTTACATCTATTTGGATATTCATATCATTATACTTAGTAATGTAAAGACCTATCAAGTTTTGCAAATAGTGCTTTACTCCTGGGAAAGGCCATGCTAACTTAATAATAGACACCGGGACAGGAAGAGAAAGGAGGTCGCTATATTTAGAAAGAAAGTTCGAGGATATAGACATGGTGTCTCCGGTCTAGATTCCCAGGCGCAGCAGAAATTAACCGAACACAACTTGGAATAGTGGCGAACTGCCGATCGCGCAGTCAAGCCAAACCGCAGTCGAGTCAGACTTATTGTGGTAGCGGATTAAAAGTAAAGCTGCACAAGTTGTAAACCCTAGTAAGTCACAGTTCTCAATCGGAAACACATCTCGTTTGTTAGAAAAAACAAAGTTCTCATATTATTGGGTCTGGTCGCTGTCGATCGGGCCCTATGAATTTTTATAGGGCGATCGCAGGATTCGAGGATTCGAGGGGGAGAGCTCGGCCGAGTTCGACTTTATAAGGAATGAGAATTAAATAACTTACAATGCGTGATGGTTCTTGTGGGATGGGCGTCCCGCCCGTCCAGAAAGGGCGGGCTATAAGCCCAACCCCTACCCCCCAAAAACTTGTGTAAATTATTTAATTCGCGATCCTAAGTGCTTTCTGGTCAAAGGCAGCATCCCTCGGAGCCGATCGGCGAGCGATCTGTGCAGCTTTTGAGTTATATATTATATATAATGGGACGTGGAGCAAGCCCGCCCGCTTTTTGCCGGGACTCCAGCGCTGTGGTATGAGGCACTGTCAAGATGGGATATCATTGAGGATGTCACTCAAGACCTTAAAACCTACCCCGCGCTGTGCTGTATAGCAGCAAAATCTACGCTTCTATTAGCCTGCTGCCAGCCAAGGATAGCCAACCGCCATTTTTGGTGACAAGCCCAGGCTCAAAAATTTGAATCTCAGGATATTTAGAGTCAAAACTCTAAAAAATCCCATCCCCGACGCAGGGGTGAGAGTTCAAAAAAATAAAAGCCCGCCCACTCAAAAAAGCTAGTGCCGCCAACAAGTAGTAAATCACTAGCACAGTTCTTAAACTCACAATTTCCGGAGATTCCAGGTGCAAGTATGGCCGAAATAACTAAAGAAGAAATGCGCGAACGGCTGGGAAATATCGACCAGATCCGGGATATCATTTTTGGAGCGCAGCTTAGAGAATACGACAATCGCTTCGATAAAATAGATTCCGACTTGTCGATGATGCAGCAAGATATGCAAACTCGCATCGAACAAGTAAGAACAGTTCTTTCAGGAGAAATGAGGGCTGCAGTTGATTCGTTAGAAAAGAAAGTTAAATCGCTCACCTCAAACACCCAAGAAGAAAGCGCAGATATCCGTCAGCAAGTCGATCGCATTAACCGCAAATTCTCCAGCAGCATGGAAGCCCTCGACGAGGCTATAGACAATCAAACCAGTTCGCTTCGCGACGAACTCTCCCAAACCAGAGATCGACTATCTGAAGAAAGCCGCACTTTGAAAACACAGGTTTTTGAAGAACTCGATCGTCGCTTTTCTATGCTCAGAGATGTTAAAGTTTCCAGAGACGACATGGCAGAAATTCTGTTTGAACTCGGCATGAGGCTCAAAGGAACAGAATTTGTACCCGAACTTAAAGGCGTTGCGGATAATAAGTCAAATACCGAATTTCTGTTGCCGGAGCGCCACCATCACGGATAATAACGCATGGCTTTACCGAAAGAAAATCCGGCTGACGAAAATGAGTTAGAGGGTTTTGTTTCTGAACCTGACGAGTCTCCTGCCGATGCGGCAACCCAGCTAGAACCCTTGCTGAATCTGTTAGTCGATCTCAAAATTTTTGCGGGTTCCAACCAGCAAAATGCAGAGCCCGAAGATCACAGCAGTGGCGAAAATAATCAAGCTGGGGCCCTCGGCGGGTTGATGGATTTGTTAGGTATTTCTGAGCAAGCGCCAGAGGAATTTGCAGCGAGTGTACCCGAAACTGGATCTCGCCAACCGGAGTCTGGCGATTCCCCACCTGTTGCAGACGAGTTCAAAAGTTTGCTATTTGCTACTCACAAACTCAACACTTCAGAACTGGAAAAAGACTATTCCTCAGCTAAAACTATAGATGTTTCCGCGATCGCCCAGCCGGATTTGGAGGAGGAATCACAGCCTGTCGAAGAATTGTCTAACTTGACAATGAAAGATTCTCTACAGTACGTACAGGCTCAAAAATCCCACAAGTTCGATCGGCATTTACAGGATGTTTCCCCTCCCGAAACCGAGTCAAAACCCTCGGAAATTCCCCATAATCCCATAGTTTCCACAGTCTCAGATCCACCAGAAACGGGATATTTAGATACTGCAGTGGCTTCGACTCTAGAAA
Source organism: Microcoleus sp. D3_18a_C4 (assembly GCF_036702415.1). Classification (NCBI taxonomy): domain Bacteria; kingdom Bacillati; phylum Cyanobacteriota; class Cyanophyceae; order Oscillatoriales; family Microcoleaceae; genus Microcoleus; species Microcoleus sp. D3_18a_C4. Next base: position 6,474 of record NZ_JAUBTI010000015.1, read on the forward strand.
GCCCTAACTTACTAGAACCGCCAGCAGAAATATTAGGCCAAATTAAACAGGATTTAAATGAAGCCGACAGCGCGATGGAAACGCTGCAAAATCTGATTTTCGGCTCAAAAATCTCGGATATCGAACAAGTCAAAAATCTTCTGGCAGAAAACGACTTGCCGGGGGTGCGCCACCTGATGGCAACAATCGACGATAAATTAGGAAAATTGGAACACCAAATCTACGAGCCCCAAGAGTTGATTGAGTTGATGTTGCCTTGGATCGCAGAAATTCTCAGCCGCAAAGTGGCCGATTCCAGAGAAGAAGTTGTTAAGGCGATCGTGCCCATTATTGACGAAGTGATTAGGGCAAAAACTCAGGAAAACAAGTCGGCAATGAGTGCGGCAATAGCTGAGTTACTTCCCGACGCACTTGCTCAACAAATAGTGAATTCGCCAGCGGATATTGCTAAGGCGATCGCCCCAGAAATCGGTCTGGCAATTAAAGAGCAAATTCGCCTCGACCAAGAGTCGATCGCTCAAGCCCTCGCCCCGGAAATGGGCAAAGCGATTACAGCCCAAATTGAACTTGAACGCGACGCAATGGTGGATGCCCTCTATCCCGTAATTGGCAATACTATTTCCCGATACATGGCAGAAGCTATCAAGACAATCAATGAAAAAGTGTCAAATGCCCTCAGCGTCGAAGGAGTTCAGCGCAAAATTCGCTCCAAAGTACAAGGAGTCTCCGAAGCCGAATTAATCCTCAGAGAATCAATACCCTTTACCATCCAAGCAGCATTCTTAATTCACAAAGCATCAGGCTTGGTTATTTCCGAAGTTCAAAACTCAGAAAGCTACCAGTTAGAATCAGAAATGGTAGCAGGAATGCTCACAGCTATTCGCAGCTTTGTTAACGAGTGCATCGTGCAGCCCGGAGAAGTTTCCGAACTCAATCAAATTGAATACGGCGACTCAAAAATTATGCTAGAAGTAGCGGGATATTGCTACATGGCAGTCGTGATCAAAGGAGAACCGCCAAACTTGTTCATCAACAAACTGCGACAAACCGTTACTAATCTCATCCTTAATTATGCTAAAGTAATTCACGAGTTTAACGGCGATCCCGGTACTATACCTGAGTCCCTGCACCCGTACATAAAAAGTTTATTCGACCCGCTGCAAAGGGAAAAATCAACAAAACCCCCGATCGCCCTAGCCGCGATCGGTTTAGCCGCCCTGAGCTTAATCTTAGTACCTTGGGGGATTTATCAGTATCGCAGCAACATTTACCGTCGCCTCGAAGCAAATGCCCTGGCAGCTTTAGCATCCACTCCCCAATTAGCAGTTTACCGCTTAGATGTTGCAGTTGATGGCAAAACTTTAAAGCTAACCGGAAAGTTGCCAAATCAAGAATTGCGGGCACAAGCTGCAAAAATAGCCGCATCAACTGCACCGAAATTGCAATTAGATAATAGAATTCTAGCTGTAGATGTCCCCCCAGATCCAGTTTTGACGGCGGCCGAGGTACAGCGGATTACCGCTGTTTTGAATCAGAAAGAGGGCCTTTCTATTTCTACGCGGTATGGCGATCGCAAAGTTACAGTAGAGGGTACTGTTAGAGACGGTGCAGACGCACAGAAAATAGCTCAGTCCCTGAAGCAGATTCCCGGTGTTCAATCGGTGATTAGCACAATTAAATTAGATCCGCTGAAAATTACAAGCCGCATTTACTTCCAGCAAGGAACGGCAAAATTAGACCCTACATACGGAGAAATCATCGCCAGTGTCAAAAATTTCATGGATCAATATCCTCAAAAACAGATTAAGATAATTGGGCACAGCGATCGAACTGGGGAAATTTCTACAAATCAACAGTTGTCGCTGAGGCGTGCCGCAGCAGTGCGAGATGCTTTAGTGCGGCAGGGTGCTGACCCAAAGCGCCTCCAAACGGTTGGCATCCCCCATCCTCCTGCCGACGTGGAACCCAATCAACCACGACTTTTAAGCAGATGCGTGGTATTTGAACCAATAACTAACACCATAAACAGTAAATAATTATGTCAGTTACTATAGCTAAAAAAATGTGTATGATCGGCGATTTTGGTGTGGGCAAAACCAGCCTGATCCGCCGTTTTGTCGATCGGCAATTCACCGACCAATACCTCTCCACCGTGGGAGTAAAAATTTCTCGCAAAAACGTAGAATTAGAAAACGTAAAACAGCGGGAAAACGTGACTGCACAGTTGCTGATTTGGGACTTAGAAGGGCATACAAAATTCAAAGGAATAGCACCTACTTACTTGCAGGGAGCTAGTGGCGTTTTAATCGTTGCCGATGTCAGCCGATCCGAAACAGTTGAGCGAATCTCCGAACACATTCAGCTTTATTCTTCCGTCAATCCTAAAGGGTCAATTATCGTCGCTTTGAACAAAGTAGACTTAATTGACGAGGAAAAATTGGCGCTGCTAGTGGAAATGTCCCATGCGATAGGTCAAGACAAAGTAATAGCAGTTTGCACGACATCTGCTAAAACCGGCAAAGACGTTGACGAAATTTTCTACAAACTAGCTTACACAATGGTAGAACAAGTATGAACCCCCTGTTAAGAAAGCTGTTAGGCCCGCGACAAACACAGTATTTTCTAGTAAATCACCATTTCATCATTCAGGAAACCTCCGCCGAAGTGCAGCATTATGCCGATACTCCGGGCGACGCGATACCAGGTGCAGATGCTCGCCTGAGTTTTCCCGAACTGATTGGCATTGAAAATATCCTCATGTCTATCATTATGGGACGGCTCCCTGGTTTTGAAATCAAAGGTATCGCTCGGTTTGCAGACCCGAACCGCCCTTTATACTTTGATATGTTGGCTATCAAATATGAAGAAGAACAAGAATATGTGCCAAGTAAATTGCTAATTTTGATTGAAGATACCACCGAAAAGATGGTAATGAAGCAATCGTTGATTCAGAGGGCGAATGAAGCTAATCTGTTGGTTAGTGCCTTAGCCGCTTCTAAAGATTATATAGATAAAGTTATTCGTTCGATGGGCGATGCTTTGTTGGTGACAACAACATTAGGAACTATCAAAACAATCAATCAATCGGCCCAATGGTTATTTGGGTATAGCGAAGCAGAATTAATTGGCCATCCCCTGTGTTTAATATTAGTAGAAGAAACATTAATTTACCAAGCTCGCCACCGCTATATTTTGTCTCAGAAAGAGCTGCGTAGAGAACTAGAAATAGTCTGCACTACTAAAGCAGGAGAAGAAATTTGGGTAGAATTTTCCTGTTCGGCAATTCAGACAGAATTAGAGGGACTTTACGATTTCATTTATATAGGCAGGGACATCACAGAACGCAAACAACAAGAAATAGAAATTCGTCGCTCTTTGGCAAAAGAGCAAGAACTCAGACAGGTAAAATCTCGTTTTTTCTCGATGATCGCTCACGAATTCGGCAATCCTTTAAATACAATATTATTTGCTACTAAAATCCTCCAAGACTACGGCGACGAAATCACCCACGAGGAAAAACAAGAATACCTCGCACACGTTAAATCCGCATCTAAACACATGGCTCAGCTATTAGATGACGTGCGGTTGCTCAGCAGCGCCGAAGCCGGAAAACTCGAATTCTATCCCGCACCAGTTGACTTAAAAAAATTTTGCAGCGAGTTAGTAGAATCAATTAAAATTAGTTATGGAAAAAATCATACAATTAACTTTATTTATCAAGAATTAGTTACGCCAGCTAAAAAATATGATACCGACTCGCAGGAAACGCAACATTTGCCCGCACTAGATCCAAAATTGCTGCGGCACATCTTGACAAATTTGCTGTCAAATGCTGTCAAATATTCGCCGATCGACAGCAATATTTATTTTGAATTAAATTGTCAGAATAATGAAGAAGCCACATTTAAAATTAAAGACGCAGGCATTGGCATTCCTATCGAAGACCAAGAACAACTCTTTGAATCTTATTATCGAGCCAAAAATGTCGGAAAAATACCCGGTACAGGACTGGGTTTATCCATAGTCAAGCAGTGTGTAGATTTGCACGGAGGTCAAATCGAATTTTCCAGCGAGATCGGGTTAGGCACTACCTTTATAGTCAGAATTCCCTTTGAGAAACAGAGATAAATAGATGGATTTTCGATTATTCGATACACAGGGCGCATTCACTACTAAGAATCTCACATGAAAACCTTGTTTAAAAAACTGTTAGTTCCCCACCACTTGGAGTACCTAGCACTGGATAAAGATTTTTTAATCCAAGAGAAGTCTCTCAAAGTGGAGCGGTTCGGCGACTTTCCCGATGAAGTAGTCGCCGGCAACGATGTCCGCATTCCCTTCCCCGAATTGGTGGGAACTGAAGAAATTTTAATCGATATTTTTGAAAGACGTTTGCCAAATTTTGAATTAAAAGCGATCACGCGGGTATTAGAAAATGGCTCGCGGCTTTATTTTGATATGTATATCGTGCAGTTCACCAATGACGAGAATTATCAGAGATTAATTATATTTTTTCAAGACGTAAGCGACAGGATGGCTTTAGAACAAACTCTAGTCCAAGCTACCAATGAAATGGATATTTTATTGAGTACCTTAGCCGCTACTAATAATTATGTTGAAAAAATTATTACTTCAATGGCAGAAGTTTTGTTGGTAACAACAGCCTCGGGAAAAATAAAAAAACTCAATCAAGCTGCTCAAGATTTGTTCGGTTACAGCGAATCAGAATTAGTAGGCCAGCAAATAGAAGTTCTTGCTGCTGTGGGCGCATCTTTGCAAGCAGTCAGTCAATATCCGCCTCAACAATCTCGAACTAACACTGAAGTAATTTGCACGGCAAAAAGCGGAGAAAAGCTCACCGTTTCGTTTTCCTGTACGGCGATTCCGACGGACATTAAAGGCATTTCTGGATCTTCGCCCGCCGTTCAAGATTTCGTGTACATCGGCCGCGATGTCACAGATAGACAGCGCGCCCGCAAGCGAAAAACAGCTCAGTACGTCACCACTCGCATCCTGTCGGCATCCGAAACAATCAAAAAAGCTATAGCAGCAATTCTCCCCGTAATTTGCGACAGCTTGGGATGGGATACCGCCGAACTGTGGATGCCTGAAGCTGGGGAAAAACTGCTGTCAGGAAGTAAGAGAATAACTGCGGTTTCCGACCCCAATTTGCTTCGCTGCGTCGCCAGTTGGACAAAACGCTCAGTTTCTATCCCCAAATTTGCCGAATTTACCGAACAAATGACTTGTGCGTTTGGCGAAGGATTACCGGGTTTCGTTTGGGCTAGCGGTTCATCTCAGTGGATTGCCGATGTCACAAAAAGCGACAGTTGTATGCGCCGAGAAATAGCCGCAGAAGAAGGATTACACGGAGCTTTTGGTTTCCCAATTTTGGGCGACTACGAGGCGGAAACTTCTGCAAGAGCTGTGTTGGGGGTGATGACTTTTTTCAGCCGTGAAGTGCAGTGTTTTGATGAAGAATTGCTCCAGACAATGGCGACAATCGGCAGCCAAATCGGTCAATTTATCAAGCGCAAGCAAGCGGAAATAGCTTTGCGGGAAAGCGAAGAACAACTGCGAGACTTATTTGAAAATGCTACTGACTTAATTCAAAGTATAGGAGCGGACGGTCATTTTTTGTATGTAAATCGGGCTTGGCGGCAAACTCTGGGCTACACCGAAGCAGAAATTGCTCAAATGACTGTTTTTGATATTATTCATCCCAACAGTTCCCCAGAGTCTCTGGATATATTATATCAAGCTTTTACCCAAAAAACTGTAAATGAAAATACCTTGTATCCAGAATCGATTGAAGTAATATTTATCACTAAAGATCACGAACAAATTTTGTTGGAAGGCAGCCTAAGCTGTAAGTTTGCGGATGGTTCGCTAGTAGCGATTCGCGCTATTTTGCGAGACATTACTGCTCGAAAAATGACAGAAGACGCCCTGGCAAAATCTGTGTCCCTGCTGCAAGCAACTTTTGATTCTACTGCTGATGGTATTTTAGCTACTGACAGGAGCGGAAAAATAGTCACTTTCAATCGAGAATTTGTGGAAATGTGGGGCATACCTAACGAAGTGATGGCACTGCGAGATAACGCGGCAACGATCGCCTTTGTCCTGAACCAGCTCAAAGACCCCCAAGCATTTCAAGAGAGAATAGAATCGCTTGACGAGCAGCCCGAAGCCGAAAGTTACGATTTGTTGGAATTTCAAGACGGCAGATTTTTTGAACGCTATTCGGAACCGCAGCGGCTGGGAGATAAAATTATCGGCAGAGTCTGGAGTTATCACGACATTACGGAACGCAAGCAAGCAGAAGATGCCCTGCGGGAAGAACAAGAAAAATCAGAAAAGCTGCTGTTAAATATCTTGCCCAAGGCAATAGCAGAACGCCTCAAGCAAAACGAAACTACTATTGCCGAATACTTTCCAGAAGTGAGTGTTTTGTTCGCTGACATTGTGGGGTTTACTGCTTTGTCTGCCGTCATGAATCCGATCGAGCTTGTGGAGCTCCTCAATAAGATTTTCTCAGGATTCGACCTTTTGTGTGAACAACATGGGTTAGAGAAAATCAAGACTATCGGCGACGCATACATGGCAGTAGGAGGACTGCCTGAACCCCGGACAGACCACGCAGAGGCGATCGCCCAAATGGCCCTAGATATGCAAGCAGAAATAGCCAGATTTAATGCTAGCCATAATAAATATTTTAGCATTCGCATCGGCATTCACAGCGGCCCGGTTGTTGCCGGAGTAATTGGCATCAAAAAGTTTATTTACGATTTGTGGGGCGACACAGTAAATATTGCTTCCCGCATGGAATCTCACGGTTTGCCTTGGCGGATTCAAGTCAGCGAAACTACTTATAAGTTATTAGAACACAAATATGTATTTCAGGAGCGGGGAACTATTGAAGTTAAAGGCAAAGGGGGAATGAAAACTTATATTCTCATTGGTAGAAAATAATGCCGATCATCAGTCATAAGTCATCTGGCTGATGACTAAAAGTGTTGCTAAAGTTAATTAACAATACTTTTTGACCCAGACTAATGGAACTTGCTAATTTGTCGGCCAATTTACGATCGCCCGACGAAGCTGTCGATCGCCATCCTGTGACGGTTGCGCCCTCAACTTCCATCGGGGATGCGATCGCCCTGATGCGTCGGACGAACAACCATTGCCCACTGCCTAATTCACCTGCATTTCCCGACTCAAACGAAACTGTAAAAGCATTTATTAGTTGCGTCTTAGTTGTCGATAAAAATCAGCTAGTCGGACTGCTAAGCCCGGAAGATGTGCTCAACTTAGCTGCGACCGAATATGGATGGCAAGGCATGAAAGTTGCCGAGGCAATGACGCGGAATTTAATTGTCTTACAAGAATCAGAATTTACAGATATTACTACCGCATTTAAGCTATTTTGTCAATACTCGATCGATTACTTGCCAATTGTAGATGAACGGGGTCAGCCAGTAGGTTTAATCAGTGAAAAAAGTATTCGCCCCGCAATGTATAGCTGGATCGAGGCACTGCACCAAGAAGTGGCAAAACTCCAGGAACAATGCGAACTGTTAGAGGGCAATTGTGAACTAGAAAAAGTCAGCGATCGCCAAAATGCCGAAAATGCCCTGCAGCAGAGCGAGGCGCGCTACCAGGCGATTGTGGAAGACCAAACCGAACTGATTTGCCGCTACCTCCCCGACGGTAAAATAACTTTTGTCAATCAAGCTTACTGCCGTTATTTCGGCTTGCAGCCGATCGACTTACTGGGCAACAGCTTCATGACGCTGATCCCAGAACCAGACCGAGAACTTTTTCAACAGCAATATACTTCTGTGTCTCCCGACAACCCTATTTTTATCTGCGAACACCGAGTAATTTTGCCGAGCGGGGAAATTCGCTGGCAGCAGTGGATCGATCGGGCGATATTTGACGAGAGCGGACAAATCGTCGAGTATCAAGCAGCAGGCAGGGATGTCACGGATCGCAAACAAGCAGAAATCGCTTTGCAGCACCTCAATGCAGAGTTAGAACGGAGAGTGCAGCAGCGGACACAATGGTACGAAATGGCAGTATCGGCCGGCAAAGTGGGGGTTTGGGACTGGAATTTGGAAACCGATGAAATCTACATTGCTCCGTCTTTGAAAGCTTTATTGGGCTATCAAGACACAGAGATTCCTAACCGCATGGAAAATTGGGCGTCTCACGTTCATCCCGACGATCGAGTTGCAGTCGCCGAAGCAGTAAATGCTTATTTAGAGGGTTTGACAGAAATTTATGAAGTAGAACACCGGATGGTGCGTAAAGACGGCAGCACCTGCTGGATACTTGCCCGCCGCAGCGCGATCCGATCGGCTTCTGGCAAGGCCTTCCGCCTGACTGGCACTGACACCGACATTACCGATCGCAAATTGACCGAAGAAAAACTCCAAAACTCCGAAGCCGAACTGCTGGCGCTGTTTAACGCCATGACGGATATCGTGCTGGTTTTCGACGCAAGCGGCCGCTACCTCAAAATCGCCCCCACGGCCCCCGAACTGCTGTACAAACCGGCTCCTGAAGTGCTGGGCAAAACCCTCGCCGAAATCTTCCCAGAAGCGGAAGCTAATTTTGCCCTCGGCCACATTCGCCAAACATTGGCATCTGGGGAAACCCACAGAATTGAATACAGGATGGAAATTGGCTGCAAGTTATTTTGGTTTGATGCCAGTATTTCGCCGCTGGATCTCGATCGGGTGATGTGGGTCGCCAGAGACATTACCGCTCGCAAACACGCAGAAGCTGCACTGCAAAAGAGCGAGGAAAAGTTTCGCAACTTATTTGACGATGCTCCGATCGCGCTTGGTTTGGCAAGCGTGCGCGACTACCGCACGATCAAAGTGAATGAAGCTCACCGCCAGATGTTGGGCTACAGCGATTCGGAGTTGGCTACCATGACTTTTAGTGAACTCACGCATCCAGAAGATTTACAAGCAGATGTGGAGCAAGTCAAGCAGTTGGTCTGCGGCAATATTTCTCGCTTCCAAAGGGAAAAACGCTTGATTAAGAAGAATGGCGAGCTGATGTGGGCAAACTTGACGGTGACGCTGATCCGCGACCGCGAGGGCATTCCTCTCTACAGCATGGGGGCGATCGAAGATATCAGTTATCGTAAGCGGGCAGAAATAGAATTTCAGCAGTTAAAAGAACGGCTGCAATTTTTACTGGGTTCTAATCCTGCGGTAATTTTTACAGCCGCACCGACGGGGGACTTTTGTACTACTTACATCAGCGACAACGTTCAGACAATCGTTGGCTACGAGCCGCAAGAAGTGTTAGCTGATTCTAAATTTTGGTCTAGCAGGATTCACCCTGAAGATCGGTCACATTTTCTAGTAAACTTTTCGGATTTATCCGAGGGGAAAAATTGCATTTGCGAGTACCGTTTTCTACACCAAGACGGAATTTACCGCTGGCTAAGGACGGAACTAAAACTATTGGTTGACAGCAGGGGTATTCCGATCGAAATTATTGGTTATGCCGCTGATATCAGCAATTCTAAATACGCCGAACTCGCTAGGGGGCAGCAGTTCGAGCAAGAACGGCTTGTGGAGGCGATCGCCCGTCGTGTCCGCCAGTCTTTGCAATTAAAGGAAATTCTCAACACCACGGTTGCGGAACTCCAGCAAGTATTATTAGCCGATCGAGTTTTGGTTTATCAACTTTTACCCGAAAACGGCGGCCGAGTCATTGCTGAAGCCGTGGCCGAAGGATGCAGCCAACTCGTGGATAGATGTTTTGCCGAAGAGGCTTTTCCGGCTGAAATTTATCAGCTTTATTTGCAAGGGCGAATTTCTGCGATCTCCGAACGGGATGACCCCTGCATTACAGCTTGTGTGACCCAGTTTATGAAAAAAATTCAAGTTAGGGCAAAGTTAGTAGTGCCGATTATTCAGCACAGCCAACTTTGGGGATTGCTGATAGCCCACCAATGCGAGATCCCTCGTGATTGGAAAGAATGGGAAATCAATTTATTTCAGCAGTTGGTAAATCAATTGGCGATCGCCATTCAGCAATCTCTACTTTACCAGCAACTGCAAGCTGAACTGAGCGATCGCAAACAAGCAGAAGCAAATTTGAAAAACTCCCTCAAAGAAAAAGAAATTTTGCTCAAAGAAATTCACCACCGCGTCAAAAACAACCTCTGCGTAGTTGCCAGTCTGTTAGAATTGCAATCGAACACAGTTGCCGACCCGCAAGTAAGCAAAATGTTTGAAGAAAGTCAGAATCGCCTTTATTCTATGGCTCTGATTCACGAAAAACTGTACCGTTCGACTAACCTGGCGCAAATTAATTTTGGCGAATATCTCGAAGATTTGGTAAGTAACTTGTTTCACTCTTACAATATTAGCAACAACCGAATTCAGTTGCAGGTATTAGCTGAGCCCATTTCCCTAAATCTAGAAACCGCTACTCCCTGCGGTTTAATTGCTAATGAATTGGTTTCAAATACCCTGAAACACGCTTTTCCTGATGGCACAACGGGTACAGTTAGTGTAGAATGCTATCAAACGGGCGATCGAGAAATCAACCTCTTAGTTAAGGACAACGGCATTGGCTTTCCTCAAAACTTAGATTTTAGGAAAACTCAGTCGATGGGCTTTCAAGTTGTCTGCACTTTAACCGAGCAGTTAGAAGGAACCATCGACATATCCAGACAATTTGGTACATCCTTTCACTTAAAATTTAACGAATTAAACTACTTTCAAAGATTGTAAATATATGAGTTTTGCCGAACAAGCAATTAATATTTTGATTGTCGAAGACGAACTGTTAATTGCTAAAAATTTATCCCCAAAATTAGAAAAATTGGGATATCAAATCGCCGATATCGTTTCTTCAGGAGCGGATGCCATCCAGCGCGCCCGCGAACTAAGACCCGATTTAATTTTAATGGATATAGTTATCAAAGGCGACATTGACGGCATAGAAACAGCAGCAATAATTAATCAAGAATTAGATATACCAATTATCTATACAACTGCCTATGCCGACGACGAAACTTTGCAGCGAGCCGAAAATACTGGTTCTTACGGCTACCTGCTCAAACCTTTTAAAGAAAGAGAAATGCACGCCACTATCAAGATAGCACTGAGCAAACATCAAGAAGCAGTTAATCTGAAAAAAATAATGGCGTTAGCAGCAGAAAAAAGCGAAAATAGATCGCGCTTTATTTCTATGGCTTACCACGATTTAAACACTCCTTTAACTACTATACAGTTATCGGCTGAAATGCTAGAAGATAGCGACTTGCCTAGAACCGCAGGAAGTCCCAATAAAAATGTCTATCGCATTAAAAAAGCCGTCAGTAATATGAGTGGGCTGCTGGAAGATATTTTAATGCTTAGCAAAGCAGAATCCGGCAAAATATCCTTAAATTTAAATCAGATTAATGCGACGGATTTATGCAATTCAATTTTAGAAGAACTGCAACCGATCGTCACCGATAAACACCTAGTACATTTCCGCAGCCAAACAAATCCGCTTCACGCCAATCTTGATGCAAAACTACTGCACCACCTCCTGACTAATTTGCTTTCAAACGCTATTAAATATTCTCCCAACGGCGGCAAGGTGAGTTTAGAATTAAGCTGCGAAAACCAACAAATAATTTTGTGCGTTCGAGATGAGGGAATTGGGATGACAGCGGAATATCAAGAAAAACTATTTCAGCAGTTTGAACGGGGTGCTAATGTAGGCAAGATTAAAGGATCGGGTTTGGGACTGTGCATTGTCAAACACATAGTTGACCTGCACGGCGGTACAATAAGTGTGGAAAGTGCGATCGGCAAAGGTACTACATTTATTGTCACGCTGCCTTTGTTAGTCAGTAGTCAATAGTCATTAGTCAGTAGTCATGTCCGGTAAAATAAGCACAATACTTGTAGGGGCGGGTTTCACCAACAATCTATCATCCAGACTAACAATCTACATAAACCCGCCCCCACCACGCGACAGAATTTCATCGCGGACGATTCAACGGAGAGGAGATAAAAGTATCGGGGGGGCGGGTTTATGAGATTGTAGATTACAGGCAATTATTGTTAGTGAACCCGCCCCTACAAAATTCATACAAGTCTCAATCAGGCCGGACATGATATCATTTTTAAGCAAATCTATTGGGAGACAAAAGCTCGATCGCCCTATCTTCTTCTCCCCCCGCCCAATTAGCAAATCGCTCCGCCAAAGGAGGTACAATAGTCAAAGGATTGCTGAGGCCAGAAAAAACGTTCAATCCAGGGCGATCGGCAATCGACCCCACTACAGGCAAATTATCAGCGCTGAATGCCACACTACACTCGTGCCAAGTTGCAGGTAAACCTGCCAAATCAGGCAAAACCTTGGCGATTCCTGCACGAATTGCCGTTTCGCTGGTTTCGCGATCGACTTTAGCATTCAAATCGCTCAAAGTGCGCGACAATTGCCCGATCCGCAAACTGCCATCATTAAACTGAATGGCACCTGAATCTAAAATCGGCGGCTGTAACTCTTTACCCGGTTCATCCCAAAGAAAATCCACCTCATTTCTACTCGATTCTGCTTCCAATTCAAAACGTTTTAATACCGCAGGCATCACCAAAGTCCTGAGTTTCAAATCCACAGGTGCAGTTTCCAAAATCTCGGTGCGAGTAAAATAAACTCCCACAGAAACACCAGCGGCTTTCAGTAAACTCCGACTCCAACCTCCAGCACAAATAACCGTATTTTCGCAGGCATAACTTTCCTGTACCGTCTGGACTCCCGAAATCCGATTTCCCTCTTCGATCAACCCAATTACTTCAGAAAATTTTATAGTTCCTCCCAACCGCAGAAACCCTTGACAATAAGCTTTATTTGTGGCAGTCGGCGAAATGTGACCGTGACGCACAGTCAGAGCTCCGGCGATCGCGCTTTTATTCAACAAAGGTTCCAACTCGCCAGCTTCTGCAACACTCAAAAGCTGCGGAACGATCGCAAAATGCGCGTAATTAGCCGCCACTTTTTCGGCATCGGAGCCCGCATCAATTGTCAGCAACAAATCCAACTCGCGAAATTCAGTATCAGCATCTAATTGGGCCGATAAATTGCGGTGGCGTTCGATACCTTCCCGACACAATTGCCGAGTTAAATCAGTCGTTCCCGACCAATAAGCCAAGCCGCCATAACTAAAACGAGTAGCATTTTGCATGGTAGCATCTTGTTCCAAAAGCAGCACAGCAAAACCTTTTTTTGCCAGTTCGTAACTCAGTGACGCACCCGTAATGCCACCGCCGACAACAATCCAATCGTAACTTTTCATGGGCAACTCAAAGGGAAGGAAAATATCATGCTTAGATTTTAGCTTACGTTTTTTCGGCACCAATCGAAAAACCTCTACCTACAGGAAGAGGCTGCCTGCGATCGCCCTAACTGAAACTTCCACCCGTCGGGAGATGTTTACTTAGAGATATTTTTCGTTCAATAGTAGGAATTAGAGTCAGCAAAAAATTAGAAATACCAGAGAGGTTTTTATGAGTATCGACAAACCGGGCAGAGATATGGAGCGCACTGTCAATCCGGGCGATCGTATTTCCGACAAACCGCAAACCATTGAAGAAAAAGCGCAGCAACTGGCGGTAGACCACGTACCCGACATCGTGGGAGATGTTGTTACAGTTCCAACTTATGTGATCGTCGAAGAACCGGATGGGGAAAAGAAAGCTTTGCACCACGTCAAAGACGCCGACGAAATTTCTGACGTAATTCGGCAGGCCCGCGTTGACGAAAATGGCGAGCGGGTTTGGGATTAAGTTCAATCCAATAAAAACGGCTTTGTTGTACAAAAGTTATCAGAGAAATCATGGAAACAAATCCCAGAAATAGTACGCCCTATCCCAATCTTCCGCCGATTCTCGAAAGTGACGACGCCGAGTACCGCGATGCCGGCATTACAAGTACAGTTTCCGTTGCAGGCCATCCGCTTCACCCAGTGATCGTCATCTTTCCGGTAGCCTTTTTAGTAGGAGCCGCCGGCACGGACATCGGTTATTGGCTGACAAGCGATCCGTTTTGGGCGAGAGCTTCGCTTTGGCTGATGGGTGTCGGTTTTGCTGCGGGGATTTTGGCCGCTATCACGGGCTTTTTAGATTTTTTCAAAGTTAAAAGAGTGCGCGATCGCAGTGCCGGTTGGTTGCACATGGGCGGCAATGTAGCCGTTATGGTACTTACCCTGATTAACCTGGTGTTGCGCCAAGAAAATCCGGCTGAGCCGATCGTCTATACAGGTTTAGCAATATCGATCGTCGTTGCGACCTTGCTGGGCGTTACAGGCTGGTTCGGCGGCGAACTAAGTTTTCGCCACAAAATCGGAGTCATTGGCCCTACCAGCCATAATTCGTAGGTTTCTGACCATTTGTAGTAGGGAGTTCAGTCGGGAGCATCTCAGTTTTGCATTTACAGTGCGAGCGTCCCCGCTCGCGTATTGTACAATACGCGAGCGGGGACGCTCGCACTACAATAAAAAAAATGCTTTTTACAAAACTGAGATGCTCCCCTTCAGTCCCTCTTCAATGGGATAATTTAGGACTAAAGTCCTTACTACAAACTTAAAGATTGTCCCAGCCAATTCAGATAAGCATCGCTGCCAGCGATAATAGGAATAGCAATAATTTCGGGAACTTCATAGGAATGGAGTTCCTGAACTTTTGTTTTTAAAGCCTCAAATTTAGCCAAATCAGTTTTAATCAGCAACTGCCACTCTGACTCGGCATGAATCTCGCCTTGCCAACTATAAATCGAGCGAATTGGTGACAAACTCACACAAGCAGCCAGCTTGTTTTCAACTAGAGATTTCGCGAGATTCTCCGCTTCCGCCTCCGATGCCGCAGTTACCAGCACCACCCCAAAATTAATTGTCATAGTAATCAGTGAACAGTCAATCGATTTTAGATTTTAGATTTTAGATTTTAGCATTGACTTGCGCGAGATAAATACGTTCGGCTCCTTTATCGGATACAGGTTTTTTATTTCTCCACAGATGAATCACGTGGCGGGTATCCTGGATGCTTTCAGTCATCAGTGAACAGTCAACAGTCAACAGTCAACAATCAACCGTTAATCTCATTAACTTCCCAAGAATTGACTCTGCCAGCCCCAGCTAAGGAAAAATAGCGCCTAGTAGATTCCGGCAAAATAGCTCCCGCCAACAAAGCATTATCTAAATTAGCTCCTATTAACGTCGCCTCGCTCAAATCTGCAGCCATCAAATCTGCTTGACACAGCTTTGCCCAATTCAGATTTGCCCCTCTCAAACAACTTCCCCTCAACTTAGCCCCGGTTAAGTTTGCACCCGCCAACTTCACCCCCCGCAACTGAGCCGCGCTGAAATTCGCCCCCGCCAAATTCGAGCCTTCCAAATTAGCTCCCATTAGTTTAGCTTCACTGACGTTAACACCGCTTAAATCTGCACCGCAGAGATTCACCCCAGCCAACTGCGCTCGCCGCAAACTGACTCCTGTTAATTGAGCTCCAAAAAGTTTTGCACTATTGAGCCTTGCACCGTAAAGGTTGGCCCACTTAAAATTAGCTGCAGTCAGATTAGCGCCCAGCAAGTTAACTAATTGCAAGTCGGCGCTGCACAAATTGGCATTCCACAACACAGCACCCCGCAGGTTTGCGCCAGTTAAAGTTGCGCCGCTTAACTTTGCTCTCGGCATTTTTGCTTTTACCAAAAAAGCACCGCTGAGATTGGCTTTTGTCAAATCTGCACCTGAGAGTTGGGTTTCACCCATTTTGGCAAAAGTTAAATTTGTTCTGTGCAGCAGTGCACCTTTGAGTGTTGCTTTGGTGAGAAACGCCCTACTGAGGTTCGCCCCGGAAAGATTAGCTCGCGAAAGGTTGACTCCGATTAAGATTGCTCCGCTGAGGTCTTTCCCGCTGAGGTCGGCTCCAGTAAAGTCTCTTTGTCCTTTTTCGTAATTGTTGAGCAGTTCGCTAACTTCCATAGGGCGTGATACCTTCTATGATTGGGGGGGTTTCGATCGAGAAATCTCTAATCTTAAGGTTGTTTCAGAAATTAGACTGTTTCAGAAATTAGACTGTTCCAGCGTTTGCCTCAAACGGTATAAATCCCAATAACATCACTTTCTGTTTAAAGGCAATCTCTTAATAAAGATTTTATATCTTCCACGCGGTAGCGATCCCGGTTTCGGTATTTTTGAATTAAAAATTAATGTTTCTTGACATAGATAGTCATTGCTTAACGATCGACCGTTATTCGCAACTTCAGGCGCAGCGTGCCCTTGAATCCTGCAGGAGGTTGCCAGGAACTCAAGGCCCTCTTGAGAGCCTCTACGGCGTCTGTTGCTTGCAGCGTCGAGGTTTTAGTGTCGATTGCCAATCGGGCAACGCGGCCGTCTTGTACCAATAACTTCCATACCGTTTCACCGCTAACCCCCGCCGGGAGATTAACAGATTGCAGGTATTGAGTCAAATCCGCGATCGCCCCGGCATCCAACCCTTCGACGCTAACTACTTGGAGGCGAGAAGCCTTTGGCTGCGATGGTTGCAACTCACCGTAACCTCGCGGCGGCGCCATAGCAGGAGCTGGACTCACCGGTGCCGAGTTGCGATTCGAGGTAACGCTGCGAGTGCCGCCCCTAGTTGGCTCTGCCCCTCCAGACTCGAAAATACCCTCATAGCTGACACCCTGCGGCAATTCTACAGGCACTTGCACCCTGCGACGAGATCCATCGGGTTCGACTCGCACTTCTTCGCTCACAGCCACAAAAGCCGTGTATTCCGACAGCAAGCGATAAGTCAGAGCAGTATTAGTCACAGCTTCCACTAGAGATTTAGTCTCGCCACCAAACATTTGATTCATTAAATCTTTAATGCGCGATCGCGCCCAAAGTTGAGCTACCGCCGGATTGCCAAAATCCGTAGCGGTTGCTGTGACTGAAGTTGACTCCCGCTGCCGCCCGCCGGATTGAGCAAAATTAACAGGTAAAACTTGCTCGTAAGCTTTGCCGCCGGCAAGAGTGCCGCGGATGCGAAGTTGGCCGTTAGTTCGATCGGTCTTTTTGCCAAACAAAACCAGTGGCCCACTCGCAAACAAGTCTGGGGGTGCGATCGGATAAATCTCCGGTTTTTCCCCCATTCCTTCCCAACTAATTTGAATATTAGTCAATACCGGACGATTAATTTCACGAAAAAACTTTTCTGCTGCTTCTGCTGACGGTTCATCTTGACGAATTACTTGAGATGTGCCTCTTCCCACTTCCGCCAAACGGTTGAGCAAAAACCGATTCACCGAACCCCCGACACCAAAACTATAAAGTCGATTTCCCGGTTTCAGACTCTGCTTAACCAGAGCCAAAACTTCATTTTCATTACCAATGTAACCATCCGTAATTAATACAATACTCCGCAGCCTTCCCGTAGCCGCCGCCGGAAAATTCATCACTGCTTGAATGCCGTTAAGCAGTTCACTGCCTCCGTTAGCCTGCAACTTTTCGATATAATTAATTGCGCTTTGTCGATTTTCTGCCGTATTCGCTAAAGGAGTAGTTGAAAGCGCTTGCGTAGTGTTGGCAAAATCAATAATAGTAAAAGTATCGTTGGGATTCAGTCCTTGAATGAAGCGGCGCATCAACTCCTTAGATTTTGCTAGTGGTTCGCCCTTTTGAGAACCGGAAGTATCCATCAGAAACACGACATCTTTAGGTACAATTTCATTAGTTTGGTAGTTTAATGCCGGAATCAAATAAGTAGCAAAATGACCGCCCCGCTGGTCGGATTGAGTCAAGACAGTTGAGCGCGTATTTTCGCCCGCCACTCGATAGCGCAAAATTAAATCTTTATTGGGAATTGTGTCAGAATTGGCTAATTGGACTTGCACAATATTTCCCCTGCGGTCAGTTGTAATTTGATGGGAAGTAGAGCGGACATCGCCGATCGCAACTCCGGCATCTATTTCTACCGAAACAGCAATATTGTGACCCGATCGCGTTCCCGGAGGCAAAACAGGCGGGTTAATGCGATCGGCATCGGTATTAACCCCCCCCTGCCCCCCCCTTGCTAAGGGGGGGAATTGAGAATCGCCCCCCCTTACTAAGGGGGGGAGTTGAGAATCGCCCCCCCTTGCTAAGGGGGGGAATTGAGAATCGCCCCCCCTTAGCAAGGGGGGGGTCGAATTTCCCGAAATATAGCGAGGCCCTACCACCATTGGAAACACAAATTCGTAATCGCCGCCAGCAAACTTGAGACTTTCGGTGTAGCGAATCGTAACTTCAATTTTTTCTCCCGGTTTGATATTAGCCAGAGACTGAGTAAAAATATTATCGCGTTCTTGTTCCAACAAACCAGCACTCCGGCCTTGCTTTCTGGCTTGTTCGTACATTTCCAAAGCTTCCTCGCGGCGTTTGATATCAGCTTTAATAATTCGTGAGCCTATTTTAATTTCCATATCATCCACCGCCGCTTCGTCGGGCAAAGGAAATACATAAACAGCTTCTATAGATTCGGGAAAAGGATTTTCAAATTTCTGAACAACTTCGACGCGGGAGATATTGCCAGCTATTTTGGCTTTAACTTCCGTCTGCTTGAGAGGAAAGACTTGTTCTGGGGCCGTATTTGGAGTTTTGACGAACAAACCGCCGACTCGACAGCGATTTTGTGGCGATCGTCCGCCATTGCAATTAACATCGTTACTAGCGAGGATTTTCGGCGACACAGACGAATAATTTTCCCCAGGATCTTTTGCCCGCGCTGCATGGGGAGCAAGCCACGCGCCACACTCTATCGCAGCGAGCAATGCGATACCAGCACAAAGCAACCGTTGAGGGGATAGAACGCAGACAAACTTCATAGCTGTTTTTTTTAGCAGACTTGAGGTGCTTTGTGTATCATGACTTTACGATTGCCGAAACGTTCCTGAGTTAGCTTTTTGGGAAAAATGACTGAGCGCGCAGGGCTGATTTTAGATTTTGGATTTACCCCACAGATAAATCTGGGAGCTTGAACTAGGGTCTAAAATTTTTATCTTTCCACGACTCCTGTACGTGGCAGCGTATCCGTTTTTGGGCTGGGTCAATGCTTCAATTCTAAAATCTAAAATCTAAAATCTAAAATCTAAAATCGATTGACTCGCCTAGGGGCGGACTGGGCGCTGGAACTTTTGTCGAAGCCATGATTGCTCAGGGCGGCTGCTGTCGGCCGCTTGATCCGTATTTGGGTGAGGTCGGTTGGGGCGATCGTCCGCGAACCCAACCTAGAAGATTGTATGATAGTTAAATAATTAAATAACTCTAACCTCAACCTCTCAACTTCTAATAAATTGAAAAAGCCATGAATTTTATTAACCCCAAAACCGACTTTGCATTTAAAAAAATCTTCGGCTCGGCTGACAGCAAAGACATTTTGATTAGCTTCTTAAATGCCATCCTCTACGAAGCGCAGCCAGTCATCGAAGATTTAGAAATTCTTGACCCTTATTTAGCTCCCAAAATCAAAGGAGTCAAAGATACTTACTTGGATGTCAAAGCTAAAATTAGTGGCAGCAAAACAGTGATAATTGAAATGCAAGTATTGAATGTAGAATCCTTTGAAAAGCGGATTTTATACAATGCTACCAAAGCTTACTCAGTGCAATTGAAAAGCGGAGAAAACTACAACCTCTTAAATCCCGTGATTGCCTTGACGATTACAGATTTCCAAATGTTTGAGCATCTGGAAACAGTAATTTCGCGGTTTGGTATCAAAGAAAAAAACAATCTGGTCGAGTATTTGGCGGAGGAATTAGAATTTGTCTTTGTTGAGTTGCCCAAATTTGACAAGACTTTAGCAGAATTAGAGACTCTGACTGATAAGTGGATATATTTCATGAAAACCGCTCGCACGTTAAGGTCTGTGCCGGAAGAGTTGGGAAATGTACCGGAACTCCGCAAAGCTTTTACAATTGCCAATGAAGCAAATCTCGATCCTGATGAATTGGAAGATTTAGAAAGGCGAGAAATTTTTATTCAAGACCAGCGCGGTGCAATTACCAAAGCTACCAGAATCGGGATAGAACAAGGCATCAGACAAGGCATCGAACAAGGCATCGAACAAGGCATCAAACAAGGAAATGTGACATTAATTGTTCGTCAGTTGGAGCGCAGTGTCGGCGTGCTGTCGCCGGAGATTCAAAGTCGCATCGCTCAGTTATCCGCTCAGCAATTACAGAGTTTAGGAGAGGCGCTATTAGACTTTGCCAGTGTGTCAGATTTGACAACTTGGTTGCAAGCACATAACAATCGTCAATAATTTGGTCAAATGGGTGTAGGGGCAATCCCCCGTGGTTGCCCTTATGGATTACCTATGTCACATTTGAGTCTGACCTGACATTGAAGCATCTAAAGTCGAAAATCCTATGAGCAAATTTGTGTTTGTGACCGGCGGCGTGGTTTCCAGCATCGGCAAGGGAATTGTCGGTGCTTCCTTGGGCCGCCTATTGAAGTCGCGGGACTATTCTGTCTCGATTTTGAAGCTAGACCCCTATATTAACGTTGACCCCGGCACTCTGAGCCCGTTTCAGCACGGAGAAGTCTTTGTCACGCAAGACGGTGCGGAAACTGACTTGGATTTGGGGCACTACGAGCGTTTTACCGATACTTCCATGTCTCGCCTCAATAGCGTCACCACGGGTTCCATTTATCAAGCGGTGATCAACAAAGAACGCCGCGGTGAGTATCAGGGGAGCACGGTGCAGGTGATTCCGCACATCACTAACGAGATTAAAGAGCGAATTCATCGGGTAGCAAAAAATACTAATCCCGATGTGGTGATTACGGAAATCGGCGGAACGGTGGGAGATATTGAATCTTTGCCGTTTTTGGAGGCAATTCGCCAGTTTCGCAAGGATGTCGGCCGGCAAAATGTTGTGTATATGCACGTCACGCTGATACCTTGGATTCCTTCGGCTGGGGAAATGAAAACTAAACCGACTCAGCATTCGGTGAAGGAATTGCGATCGATCGGCATTCAACCAGATATTTTAGTCTGTCGGTGCGATCGCCCGCTGTCTTTGGGCATGAAACAGAAATTGTCGGAATTCTGCAACGTGCCCGAAGAGTGCGTCATCACGTCTCAAGATGCTAAAAGTATCTACGAAGTACCCCTGATGATGGAACAGGAAGGTTTGGCCCAACAAACGCTCAATTTGCTGCAACTCGAACATCGCCAGCCAGATTTGCATCAGTGGCAAACTTTAGTCAACAGGCTTTACAGTCCCAATCACAAAATTGATATTGCTTTAGTTGGCAAATACGTGCGGTTGAACGATGCTTATCTTTCGGTGGTGGAAGCTTTGCGGCACGCGGCAATTGCGATCGGCTGCGACCTGAATTTGCACTGGATTAACTCAGAAGATTTAGAATCGGGAAACCTCGATAATTATCTCAAAGGTATCAACGGCATTGTTGTACCGGGAGGTTTTGGGGTTCGGGGAGTTGATGGCAAAATAGCGGCGATCGAATATGCCAAACACCACAAAATTCCATTTTTGGGCTTGTGTTTGGGGATGCAGTGTGCTGTGATTGAATGGGCGCGCAACATCGCCCAACTACAGGATGCCAACAGCGCTGAATTTAACCCAGATACAGCAAATCCGGTAATTAATTTATTGCCAGAACAGCAAGATGTAGTTGATTTGGGCGGTACAATGCGACTGGGTTTGTATCCGTGCCGTGTCAACCCAGACACGCTAGCTTTCAAACTTTATCAGAAAGAAGTGATTTACGAGCGGCACCGCCATCGGTACGAATTTAACAACGCCTACCGCAATCTTTTCTTAGAATCAGGTTATGCAGTCTCCGGTACATCTCCAGACGGCCGATTGGTAGAAATGATCGAATTTCCCAACCATCCCTTTTTCATAGCCTGCCAATTTCACCCCGAATTCCAATCTCGACCTAGCGCCCCCCACCCATTGTTTCAAGGGTTTATCCAGGCCGCTAGCATCCAGGGAAAGCAGGATGTTTTAGAAGATGAGGGTCGCGACTTGGTGGCTGGGAAAGTTGTCGCAAACTGATCTCATATCATGTGCGATCGATTAGTTCTGATATATTAGATGTCTGTAGGGGCGGTTCCGAGTAGACAATATTCAAATCGCCCAGACAATCGACATTACAAAACCCACCCAACAGACCAATAGGATTTGATAGGGGTCGCACTTACCGGACTAGATATCGGGCAGCATTCTCAACGAGTGAAAAACCTCCCCCCCCAACCCTATGCTAGGGCTGGGGGGCTAGTACCACAAGGGAGAAGGCAGAAGGCAGAAGCCAGAAGGCAGAAGGCAGAAGGTAAAAATGCTGATATTTTTACTTAACTTTTTACGGATTTCAAGGGTGATACCAGTTTCAAAAAAAATGCAACTGTAGCCAACTTCCCAACCCCGATAGTCATCTGTCATGCCCAATCTAAAATCTAAAATCTAAAATCTAAAATGGTATGAGTTGTCAAACTATCCTAAAATACCAGGAAACACAGGTTTGAGGAGGCTTTGTGGCTTATTGGAGCAAAATTACTTATGAGAAAAGTACATACATAATTGACCTTGACACTATTAGTGCTTTTTCTAGCGAACTGGATAACAAGCGTATCACCTTTTGGCTGCCTAATAGCAGTCAGCCGATTATCCTCAATCCCCAAGGCAATTCTGAGGCTTACAAGCAAGTTCTCGATTACCTCAAAAAAACCCTTGAGCGCAATTCTAGAGGTTCGTGGATTAAAATTCATTATGACCGCAAAGAATTTGCGATCGATATGAGTCGAATTAGTTCTTTTGCTTGCGAACAGAACGGTCGGCTAAGCTTTTGCCTGCCTGACAGCGCAACTAATATTATTATCCTCCGCCAAAGCAACCCGGAAACTTATCAAGAAATTCAGGAATACATTAAAAATACGACGGGACAATCTCTGCCATGAAGAAGTCATTAGTCATTAGTCATTACTCAGTAGTCATTAGTCAGTAGTCAGTAGTCATTAGTCATTAGTCAGTAGTCATTAGTCATTAGTCATTAGTCATTAGTCATTAGTCATTAGTTAGAAGCATGAACCATGAAGGATGAAGGAGACTATGTTTAGTAAATCCTCACATTCATTTTATTGTTTTTGAGCTAAAATACTTAGGTTGCACCCTAATTTTAGATAGGAAAAAAGCGCAGTAAAATGCGCTGCTTTTTTAAATTTTAACTATTGAACAAGCTGCCAAGCTAATTTGGCTGCCCCTACCATGCCTGCTTGATTGCCCAATTCAGCAACCAATAACTGTAAATCTTCGCGAGAACTCGGCAGTACACGTTGCTGAATTTCGGCTTGAACCTGCGGTAAGAAAAATTCTGCACCTGCACTAATTCCACCGCCGATAATAATAGCTTCCGGCGTCAAAATATAAATGAGACTTGCCAAACCGATACCCAGATAGCGCCCGTAATTTTGCCAAAATTCTAAAGCTTTGGCATCTCCAGACTTAGCTAAATTTGCTAATTCTAGCGGTTCCAAACCCGTTTCCCGGCGAATTGCTTGCACCGAAACGTACTGTTCTAAAGAACCGCGATTGCCGCTGTTGCACTCCGGGCCGTCGGGATTTATGGCAATCAATCCTAGTTCTCCGGCCGCGCCTTGATGACCTACAAATAGTTTGCCGTCTAGGATAACTGCACCGCCGACTCCTGTACCTAAAGTTATTAAAATTAGGTTTTTAAAGTGCCTTCCTGCGCCCAACCAAGCTTCTCCCAATCCGGCACAGTTGGCATCATTTGCTAATATTGTCGGCAGTCCGGTTTTAGCTTCCAACCAGTCAGCTAGGGGGACGTTATGCCAGTTTTTGAGGTTAATTGCTACTCTGGCTATGCGGCCGGCGGCGTCTGCGGGGCCTGGAGTCCCGATGCCGATCGCACTTACACCATTTTCGACCGGATTAAGTTGTAAAATAGCATCGGTCATTGTAGCTAAAACGGCTTCTGGCGTTGCGGGTTGAGGGGTGGGGACAGTTAAGGATTGGTGACAAATGCCGTCTTCGCTAAATCTGCCGAGTTTAATGGCGGTTCCGCCTAAGTCAATGCCGATTACTTGTGTCATTCGATTTGGGTTTGGGATGCAAGAATTTGGGATTAATCCTCATAGGATAAACATATTTTAAGGTGCGGACTGTACACATTACCAAGTAAGTTTGTAGTGAGAATTTAAATCCTCCAACTTCTATTTTAGTCTATAATACTTAGCGACAAAAAATGGGTTAATTATTAATACTATCATACCGATCGCAATCCATAGCAAAAATTATGGATACCAGCGAGTTCGCCTATTTAATTTCGCCTAACTTACGTTGCGCTACCTCTCGGTTGTGCAAAGCATCGTGATAGTCTGGTTGGAGAGCAATTGCCTGGGTATAAGATGCGATCGCCTCTTCAAATCTTCCTAAATTATACTGCTCATTCCCTCTCTCGCACCATGCCTCAGCATCTACATTAACTTCCGATTCTGCCTCCGCACCCTCAGCGCCTCTGCGGTTCACTTCCCCAGAAAAACCCAAACCATTCCCAACAAACACCGCCTCAATCACCCTCCCCTTTGTATCCTCCTCCTCAACCTCCGGCAGCGGAAACCGTGTCAATATCTCCCGCCCAATTTGCCGCGCCACCTCTGACAATTCCCCGCTGCCAATTCTACCTAACAAAACCAGCCGCTGCGCCAATTCCTGAAGCGATGCCACCGCATCCGTAGGGGCGGTGCCCCCGTGCCCGCCCTGCTGGTTTTCCCCCTCTAACAATCGAGTCCCAAACCGTCGCAGCCAAGCCGCCAATTCACCATCTTTAAGGCGTTTTGCGATTAAGAATCCCGCTACATCCCCTCTACTCCAACCGGCATTCACCCCTTCCAGGATTTCCATGAATTTCGACTCGTATTCCGCGTCTGTTAAGGTTGGGCGGATGGCGGTATTTTCTGAAGGCGGGGAGGGTTTGCTTGGGGTTCCGAAAAGTCGCTGAATTAGTCGTTTGAAGAATTGCAGAATTTTGTTGAGCATTTGTGAGGTTGGGAGGGTGGGGTATTTTCTATTTTATAGCAATTATCAAAAGTAGGATTACATATAGATTGTCCGCGATATCTGTAGGAAGACGGCACTGTTGTGTCTGGGATTGCGACGCACAGCAAACAATCACATGAATAGGACTTACGCAATCATCCCAGGTATGGGGGCAACCGGGCGTGGGGAGAGCCCCTACAAAACACTATATATTGAGGCTGTGCGTAAGTCCTGATGAAGTAGAATTAATCTACTTTAAAAGCGGATAATACAGTTCTCCTGTTGAGTTGATATAACCGGCCCGATCGCCCGCTAAATCCCCCGTTCCCATAAATACGTCAACTCTCCCCGCCCCTTTGATTGCGCCGCCAGTATCTTGATCCAAAACGTACCGATTCACGGCATTTTGTTCGAGTTGTCCCGCCGCATTCGGATAAGGGAGTTTTGTACTAATTAATGCTAGTGCACCGGGCGGCATTAAGGCTTTGTCCGTGGCGATCGACCTTTCGGCAGTTACTGGCACTCCAATGCTTCCTGTGGCTGGAGATCCATTACTATCCCGGAAGAATACAAAGCTTTCATTTTTCGGCAAATATTTGTTCATATCTGCGGGAAAGTTGGTAAAATATTCCCTTAGTTTCGGCAAAGTTAACTCTTCTAAAGTAAACTTTCCGTCTTTAACTAATTCTCGTCCAACTCCTGTATAACTGTGACTGGTTTTGCCGGCAAAACCGACGGTCATCTCGCTACCATCTGTTAGTTGCAATCTCGCCGAACCTTGGACGTGCACGAGAAATGCTTGGAATCGATCGCGCAACCAAACTAATTCTAATCCTCGCAGCAATCCTTTACTTGCCTGCAAAGCATCTGCGCCTTCTAATTGCAATCTTGTCGGGTGAGGTTTCGGCCAAGATGCCATGTTTGGCGGCATCCGGTACAGGGGATAACGGTATTCGGAATTCGGCGTGCGAGATGCTGCGTAAGTCGGCTCGAAATAACCTGTAAATGCGACTGTTCCTTTGCCATCTTTGCCCGTGGATTTGTAAAATACAAACTCGCGCTTGACAGATTCCTGAAGTTGTGCTGGGGTTGTGGAACTGACAACTAATTGGCGGAATCGATCGAGGGAACGGCGGACTCGATCGCGCGTAACTCCTGCGACTGGATAGCGGCTGTAAGCAGTGGCGGCGGCCGATGTATTGAGATAGCGGAGGCTGTGGTCGATCGACCTTAACAGCAATTCTTTATCGCCCGGTTTGCCATTTTCGCCCCAGATTTGAGCGTCAAAGGCGATCGAATCCAACTCACTCGCTTGTAATTGATTTACACTCATTGGTTGCAGCGATGGAACTGCAACGGCGGGCACCGAAAAAGCGATCGCCAAAACGCAACAGGCGATCGCTAATAGCTGATAGCGAAAAATCTTGCTCAATTTCCAATCTTCCCTACTGAATTGATAATTTTCCTTATTCATCGTATCGTTCGACGCTAGAAGTAAATATCGGTTCTACGCGAATTGCGAGAACGCTGGTAGGCCGAACTACCATGTATTCGCCTTGAATATTTTTAATCGGGACGTTAAGAAATTCTCTTGAATCTTGTTTCGGCACCAGCGTACTGCTGTACCACTTTTGAAAATCTTGCAGGGTTGCGAAACGCACTTCTTCGCGATGGCCGCCCTCAAGCAGCAGGTGCACGGAATATTCGCTGGGTGTTCTAGGCATAGGAGATGGGGAGAGTTGTTGGAGGACAATCAAAAATCAAAAATCAAAAATCAAAAATTGATGTGGTTGTCCTCAAGCAGCAGGTGCACGGAATATTCGCACTTGTGTTCTAGGCATATCTGTATTTTAGATTTTTGATTTTAAGCTTTTGGAACGATTCCATATTTTACCCCTTCCTCGGCGCATTCCCTCATCTAGTGGGTTGGATTGAGGGAGAGGGGGAGAGGGGGGGAGAGGGGGAGAGGGGAGAGGGGGAGAGTGCCAGAAGGGGAGGGTGAGAGAGACTGGAGAGTTGTTGCAGGAAAATCTCAATCTAAAATCTAAAATCCCAAATCTTAAATCGATTGACGGCGGCCCCCATCTGCGGCTACGCTGTGAAAGTGAACTACCAGACGCTGACCACTTAAGTGGTACAGCGCTGGCTTCCTGATTCAACGGGGATAGCGTCCAATAAAACCGAAGTTTTACCCGATCGACTTACATCCCCTCCGCAGGCAGAAGCGCTAGTTCCTAACGCCAAAATCCGCAAGGCTTCATTTCTAATGTTTATCGCTGCGTTTACATCACGGTCATGGTGAGTACCACAACGCTGACAACTCCATGCTCTAACATCAAGAGTGAGATTATCAACTCGATTTAGGCATACATGGCAAGTCTTAGAGCTAGGAAACCATCGATCAATCTCGACATATTGTTTTCCTTCACTCTCGGACTTGTACTTAAGCATCGTGCAGAACATACCCCAGCCAACATCATTAATTGATGAAGCTAAATTATGATTCTTAACCATGCCTTTGATATTGAGATTTTCCACTGCAATAACTTGGTTTTCGTTAACTATCTTGCGGGATAGCTTCTGTAGAAAATCTTCACGGCATCTAGCAATTTTGGAGTGAACTTTTGCCACCGCCAGTCTTGCCTTTTTTCGGTTTTGACTACCTTTCTTTTTGCTAGAAAGCTTTTGCTGCTTACGTTTTAGGTTGCGTTGACGCTTGATAAAATGTTTGGGGTTGTCAAACTTAGAACCATCACTGGTAATCGCAAAATGAGTTAACCCTACATCAATGCCAATAGCTTTATCTACTGGGACTAACTCAGGTTTTGCTTCTCCATTATCAATCAAAACAGAAACAAAATATTTGCCGTCCGGGTTGCCAGACACGGTAACGGTCTTGATATCGCCCTCAAAATCACGATGTCGCCGACAGAAAACTAAACCAATCTTAGGTAGGTTGATATAGTCACCGTCGAATTTGACGTTTTGAGGATAGCTAATCGACTGCCTGCTGTGCTTTGACTTGAATTTGGGCAGCATTGCCCTCTTGTCAAAGAAGTTTTTGTAGGCAGTAGATAGATTCAATGCGACCACTTGCAAGCATTGAGAATAGGGTTCTTTTAGCCATTCGTATTCTTTTTTGAGTGCAGGGAGCAAGCCTTGTATGTATGCCCTAGATAGTCCTTTGCCAGTATTTTTGTAAGTTTCTTGACATAGATTTAAAGCATAGTTCCAAAACCATCTCGCACAACCAAAAGACTTTGCAAGCAAGGTTTCTTGCTCACTTGTGGGATAGATTCTGTACTTGTAGGCTTGATACATTTATCAAGATTGCAGAATACCGATAAGACTATCATAGCACACAAAAACGATATTGATTCGCTGTCGCTCAATTTATTTTCACCGCGAGCTTTCATCCCGACGCTCACCTTCGGTAGAGCGCGGGACTTCCCATTCGCATTAGTTAAGGCTGCTTTGCTCAAAGAAAAAGCAGCCCACGTCGCTCAAAAATCTAGTTGCACTCCCTCCGCTTCGCTCCGCCCAAAGCTGCTACCAACAGCAATGGACAGCTAACCGCCAAACTGAGTAAGCAGTATGGAGGCTAGTTGAGAATTTTAACATTCTCTGTAGCCGCCCTGCTCTGTGTTAACGTGCGGGGCGGCTGGGTTTTTGGGTTTTCCTAGAAAACCAAAAACCAGGAGACCATATTATGTCACAGGAATTCGTGCGTGACGATAACTTTTCCGATCGTCCAAATGACGCCTCAGCAGTATCGGAACAGGAAGTCGTGCGGATAACGGTTGTCGGTTCCCGCGCAGCCGTGTTAGACACCATCCACACCTTGTACCGACTGGGATTTGCCGCCGTCGGGGATTGGAGCCCGCCGCAGCGAGGCGCACAGCCGGGACAAGTGATAAGCGTACTCATTCGCCGATCGCGCAAAGCCTAAAAATAGGCTGAAATACGCTAGGGACACGACACCGTGCCTTTCGTCGTGTCAACAAACACGTTAAACCCGCAGTCCGACAGGGGGTTGAAACCCCTGCCTCAAAACTCAACTCCTCGCGATGAGGACTCAGAAGAAGACTTGTGAAATCATTAGTCCTCTTGAGAGGACTTTAGCTATTAGACAGGGAATTCATTCCCTGGCGGACTGACGGGCGGGTGGGAGGACTGGCGGACGATGGGCTTAAGTTGACACGCTTTGCACAAGGTATTGCCGTGTCCTCCATCGCCGCGGCTACATGGCTATATCTACGATTGTCACATCCTCCGAGGGCGAGGGCGGGACGCCATCGCCCGTGCTACGGGAAATTTCATCATCCAACCCCGTTAATTTTATCCGTTCCCCACAGTCAACACAAGCCTTGGCCCAAGTCCCTACAATGATTAATCCGGCGGAATACAGGGATTGTGTATTTTAGAACACGATTTGACCGCAACACTTAAAATAGTCTTGATTTACCGATCGACTGCACCCTTTTCTCATCAATATTTCTGGTTAGCTGGGGGTGTCTGTGGGCCGGAGTTGCGAGGTTCTGCTTCCAAAAGGCTGATAATGGTGCACAATTTCAAATTAACAACAAAACTTGCACTATTTTGAGTAAGCTTTGGGGGGAACAGCTTAGAAAGCCTGTTTCTAAGACTGATGCAAAATATCAAATTAATCCTCCACCTTGTCCAATTACTAATTACGAACCTATGCCCCGTCGTCAAGACTTAAAAAAGATTCTTCTTATTGGTTCCGGCCCAATTGTTATCGGTCAAGCGTGCGAATTTGACTATTCAGGGACACAAGCTTGCAAAGCTTTGCGAGAAGAAGGTTTTGAAGTAGTGTTGGTGAATTCCAACCCGGCAACGATTATGACCGATCCAGAAACTGCCGATCGCATTTACATCGAACCTCTAACGCCGGCCATCCTCGAACAAATCATCGCTAAAGAAAGACCTCAAGCAGTTTTACCGACTATGGGCGGTCAAACGGCGCTAAATTTAGCAGTGGCAGTCGCTAAAAATGGCGTTTTAGAAAAATACAACGTCGAGTTGATTGGTGCTAAGTTGCCAGCAATTGAAATGGCAGAAGATCGGCTATTATTTAAGGAAGCGATGGCGCGAATTGGGGTCGCCGTTTGCCCTTCGGGAATTGCCAACACTCTCGACGAAGCCAAAGCAATTGGTCACCAAATCGGCAGTTATCCGTTAATTATTCGTCCTGCTTTTACAATGGGCGGCACGGGAGGCGGCATTTCTTACAATCAAGAAGAATTTGAAGAAATGGCCCAAGGCGGGCTTGATGCCAGTCCAGTATCGCAAATTTTAATCGAACAATCTTTGATTGGTTGGAAAGAGTACGAACTGGAAGTAATGCGAGATTTGGCAGATAATGTAGTGATTATTTGTTCGATCGAGAATCTCGACCCGATGGGCGTCCACACCGGCGATTCCATCACCGTCGCCCCGGCGCAAACTCTCACAGACAAAGAATATCAGCGCCTGCGGGATGCTTCGGTGAAAATTATTCGCGAAATCGGAGTTGAAACCGGCGGTTCCAATATTCAATTTGCCGTCAATCCTGTCAACGGAGATTTCATCGTTATTGAAATGAACCCTAGGGTTTCCCGTTCCTCCGCCTTGGCCTCGAAAGCAACTGGTTTCCCTATTGCAAAAATGGCGGCAAAATTAGCGGTAGGTTACAGCCTAGACGAAATTTCCAACGATATTACCAAGAAAACTCCGGCGTCTTTTGAGCCCACAATTGACTACGTGGTGACGAAGATTCCCCGATTTGCCTTTGAAAAGTTCCCCGGTTCCGAACCGACTCTGACAACGCAAATGAAGTCAGTTGGGGAGGTAATGGCGATCGGGCGCAGCTTCAACGAATCCTTCCAAAAAGCCCTGCGGGGATTGGAAACAGGCCGCGCAGGTTTCGGGTGCGACAAACCGGAAAAGTTGCCGAGTTTGGAACAAATTCGCGCCGGATTGCGGACGCCAAATCCCGATCGCATTTTTACAGTTCGCCACGCGATGATGATGGGAATGTCGGTGGAAGATATCTTCGAGTTCACAGCAATTGACCCTTGGTTTTTGGATAAAATGCAGGAATTGCTGGAAACTGAGAAGTTCTTGAAACGAACGCGGTTGGAACAGTTGACAAAAGAGACAATGTTTGAAGTAAAGCAGTTGGGATTTAGCGATCGCCAAATTGCTTACGCCACCAAAACATCGGAAGATCGAGTCCGCGCTTACCGCAAACAGTTAGGCGTAATTCCGATTTACAAAACCGTCGATACCTGTGCCGCTGAATTTGAAGCGTTTACACCGTATTATTATTCCACCTACGAAGCGGGAGCGGCTATTTGGGAATTGGGCGATGAAGAAAAGAAAGTTTCGCCTGTGGGCCACAGTCTGGCGCCGGAGTCGGAAGTTTTGCCTTCTACCAAACGAAAAGTGATGATTTTAGGTGGCGGGCCCAACCGAATCGGACAGGGAATTGAGTTTGATTACTGCTGCTGTCACGCTTCCTATTCCCTAGGAGAAGATGGCTTTGAGACAATTATGGTCAACTCGAACCCGGAGACGGTTTCGACGGATTATGATACGAGCGATCGCCTGTATTTTGAACCTCTAACAAAAGAAGATGTTCTCAACATCATCGAAGCCGAAAATCCAGAGGGAGTAATTATTCAGTTTGGCGGACAAACGCCGCTGAAATTGGCGCTGCCTTTACAAAAAGCTCTGGAAAATCACCCCGACGTACAAACAAAAATTTGGGGAACTTCGCCGGATTCTATTGATACGGCTGAAGACAGGGAGCGATTTGAAAAGATTCTGCGGGAATTGGATATTCAGCAAGCTGCTAACGGTTTGGCCCGCAGTTTTGAGGATGCTTTAATAGTAGCTCAACGCATCGGTTATCCGGTAGTGGTGCGACCGAGTTACGTGTTGGGCGGGCGAGCAATGGAAATTGTTTATTCCGATACGGAATTGGAACGTTACATGACCTATGCGGTTCTCGTAGAACCAGATCATCCGATTTTAATTGATAAGTTTTTGGAGAATGCGATCGAGGTTGATGTAGATGCGATCGCCGATGTTACTGGCAATGTGACGATTGGCGGTATTATGGAACACATCGAGGAAGCGGGAATCCACTCCGGCGACTCTGCTTGTTCTATCCCTTACCAAACGCTTTCGGACGCAGCTTTGGCAACAATCCGCCGCTGGACTGTAGAATTAGCAAAATCCCTGAAAGTGATCGGGTTGATGAATATTCAATTTGCCGTTCAAGGGGAAGAAGTTTTCATTTTGGAAGCTAACCCGCGCGCTTCTCGAACAGTGCCTTTTGTCTCCAAGGCGATCGGAGTTCCCTTAGCAAAAATGGCCTCGCGAGTCATGTCTGGCAAAACTCTAGAAGCTTTGGGTTTTACTGAAGAGATTATACCCACTCATGTTTCGGTAAAAGAAGCAGTATTGCCCTTTGCTAAGTTTCCGGGAACTGATACTTTGTTAGGGCCAGAAATGCGATCGACCGGCGAAGTCATGGGAATTGACACCGATTTTGGCAAAGCATTTGCCAAAGCTCAATTAGGTGCCGGACAAATGATGCCGCTGTTGGGAACTGTCCTGGTTTCGATGCGCGATCGGGACAAACTAGCAGTTGTACCCGTTGTCAAGGAATTCTTAGAATTGGGTTTCAGAGTAGTAGCAACTCACGGAACACGCAAAGTTTTGCGAGAGCAAGGTTTAGAGGTAGATTTGGAATTGAAACTGCACGAAGGGCGGCCGAATTTGTTGGATTCAATCAAGAATGAGAAAATTCAACTAATTATCACCACGCCTTCCGGCGAAGAATCCCGCGCCGACGGCATCTTTATCCGTCGCACAGCTTTGACTTACAAAATCCCGATTATTACCACAATAGCCGGTGCCAAAGCGACAGCAGCGGGAATTCGATCGCTCAAATCCCACCCAATGGAAGTAAAAGCAATTCAAGACTATTACCCGCAAGCCTAGAGGGCGAAACACCCTATGTTTAGGGTGTGCAGGGCGCACTATTAGTGTCAACTTAAGCTTTTAGTCCGCCAGTCCTCCCGCTCACCCGGCAGCCCGCCAGGGAATGAATTCCCTGTCTTATAGCGAAAGTCCTCTCAAAGAGGACTGAAGAACTCATTAGTCTTCATAGCGAGGACTTTCGCTTTGAGGCTCTTGTTTCAAACCCTGCCGGATTGAGGGTTGAACGTTAAGTTGACACCAATGACCGCGCACCTTACCCTAAACATAAGGTGCGCGCCACCAAAACCTAATCTGCATCGGAATCCAAAACTCCGCTAGACAGCATCAACCTCGGCCAAACTAACAAGAAAAAACCCATCCAAGCTAATAAAGGAATCGCGACTAAAACAGTTATCCAAACAGTTTTTAATAAAAACCAACTACCGCTAATCAGGCTAGTACCAGTTAAAAGAATCGACCAAGGTTGACACCACCAAGGTTTGTAACTCCAAGGACTAATAGCTTTTTGATTAGAAAGTTTTTTATCAGAAAGAGATTTCATATTTTTAGTGATTGTTTATGGAGAATAGTCGGGCTAGCTGGATTAACCGAAGTTAAACATTCATCACCTCTTCTGCTGTCAGCGTTAATTCGGGAAAAGTCCGTGATACAATTCGTTCGCTGCCTTTAAACGCGCTTCTTTGATAGTTGCTATCTGCATCCAAAATGTGGACAAATACAGTTGGAACTTTGGGATTTCCCAGAAATTCCCTGCTGCCAATTGCTAAATAATCGACAATCCAATACTCAGGAATTCCGAGGCGCCGATATTCGTCCAATTTGTCTATATAATCGTCCTCCCAATTTGTTGATGTTACTTCCACTGCCAGTTGAATTGGTTCCCGCATTGCAGCATAAGCAGAACGGTTCGATCGCCACAAGTCGCGATCGATTACGCTGACATCCGGTCTCCGCCCTTGTTCGATGCCGGCTTTACTTACAGTTCTGATAACGGCGGTATTTTTGACTACATAATTTAAACTTAGCCGTTTAATTTCATCTTTAAATGAGTCAGACGTAAAATCAGCAACATCACCATAATTTCTTGTGGCATTCCTCTCTACAATTTCTCCATTTACCAGTTCATATAGTCCATCTTCTGGACATTCTACAAGGAATTGGTCAAAGGTTAATTTTTGCGTGACTGTGGCAATCATAAGATTTCTCCTTATTTTGCAGTAATACTATTAGTCTATATTACCACAGGCAGGAATGAATTTGTTTTTTTGACCCCAGACATCCAATTATAAAATCTAAAATATACAATTAAAAATCTCAAATCGATTCAGGTAAATGGTAAAATACGATCGCCAGCCGGCAGATTGAGGTGATACTAAACGGCAGTTTCGTATACTTTTGGTGACATTAAAGACATATTGGACAAAAAAACACCGTTTTCTTGTCTTTTGTGGGCTGTGACTGGTAAAATAAGTATCCGAAGAAGGCAGTCCTGACTCTCTCCCCAGCCTATGTACGCCCTAAAGCTAGAACTAAAACTCAACAATTCAGAACGTACAAGGATGGCGCGACACGCCGGTTACGCTCGGTTTTGCTATAACTTGGCTCGTACCCTTTACTTGGGCGTGATGGATATCAAAGTTAGCCGTACTCGAAAAATTGCCCTCATCAAAAAAACCTTCACAAACTTCATCAAAAAACAACCAGAATATCAATGGACTAACACTTTATCATCTCGCGTTTATCAAAATGCTTTCCGGGCCTTCAATAATGCCCTAGAACGTTTTTTGAAAGGTAGAGGTGGCTTTCCTAATTTCAAACGCAAAAAATCCGGGGACTCGTTTACTGTAGACAGCAGCAATGGGCCAGTATTTCTGAGAGCTGGCAATCGGATAAAAATTCCTACAATGGGAACGTTTCGCCTGAAAGAAGCTATCGGGTACAACTGTTGCTCTCAAACATTTACTATCAGCCGCACTGCGGATAAATGGTACGTCAGTTTTACAATAAAAGCCGACAAAATCCCCCCTTTGTATCACTCAGTCTCCGAAACCATCGGCATAGATTTAGGAGTTTCAACCTTTGCCACCTTGAGTGACGGTACGGTATACCAACTGCCAAATTCCCTAAAAAAAGCGAAAATCAAGCTAGGGAAACTACAGTACCGCAATCGAAACAAGCAATTAGGCAATAGAAAACTAGGGATTAAAGCCTCAACCAACGCTCAAAAATTTTATCGCAATCAGGCTAAACAACACGCCGATATTGCTCAGGGGCGACGAGATTTCTTGCAGAAAACAACGACAGAAATTAGTCAGAAGTATGCCCACATCCGCATCGAAGATTTAAATATTTCTGGGATGCTGGCAAATCACAAACTGGCTTCTTCAGTTGTAGACTCAGGATTTTATGAATTTCGACGCTTTCTCACTTATAAATCTCCCATTTACGGCACTGTTGTCGAACTGGTAGATAGATGGTATCCTTCATCTAAAACTTGCTCAAGCTGCAGTCACGTTCAACCGATGCCACTTCAAGCGCGAATGTTTGTTTGTGAGTCTTGCGGTAACAATTGTAATCGAGACTTGAATGCTGCGATTAATTTAGCATCAGTCCCAAAAGATCGAGTAAGGATGGCTAGTCCTGAATTAACGCCTGTTGAGTAGAAGGAGCCGACTCCCTACGCAGACACAGGAAATAAGTTTTAAGTGTCCGAGATGTCAGTCTTGTCCGCTTTATGTCAATCTTATGTAGCAGTTAAATATGTCACCTACTTGCTAGGGTAGAAAGTAACAAACCTAGAAATCGAGCCACTCCCAGGTCAACCCCGAACCATGAGACTAGACGAAGCCGTAGAATTTGCCGAAAACCCAGAGCCGCGCTGTCCCTGCGTCCTCCTGCTGGACACATCCGGCTCCATGCAAGGCGCACCCATAGATGCCTTGAATGAGGGGCTGGAAATTTTTAGGAATGACCTAATTAAAGACGAACTAGCTAAAAAGCGAGTCGAAGTCGCGATTATTTCATTTGACAATCAGATCAAAGTCGTGCAAGACTTCGTTACCGCCGACCAGTTCGAGACGCCACTGCTGACAGCTCAAGGACAAACCCACATGGGCGCAGGCATTCAGCTAGCATTAGATACCATTGCCGCCCGCAAATCCGAATACCGCAACAACGGCATTACCTACTACCGCCCGTGGGTATTTATGATTACCGACGGCGAACCTCAAGGCGAATCCGACGATGTTGTGGAAATAGCAGCACAGCGGATTAAAGAGGAAGAAACTAACAAGCGCGTGGCATTTTTTGCAGTCGGAGTGGAAGGTGCTAATATTCCCCGTCTCGCGCAAATTGTCGATCGCACGCCTGTAAAATTGAAAGGATTAGACTTTAGAGAGATGTTCATCTGGCTGTCGGCTAGTATGCAGAGAGTTTCTCACTCAAAAATTGACGAACAAGTAGCACTGCCGCCACCCGGATGGGGAACTGTTTAGTTATTAGTCATGGGTCATTAGTCATTAGTCATTAGTCATTAGTCATTGGTCATTGGTCATTAGTTATGAGTCATTAGTCATTAGTCATTAGTCATTAGTAAGAGTGCCGTGTCCCTACGGCACGGCCGTGTCCCTACAAGGGCTAGTACCTACGAACCCAGAAAAGTGCTGTAATTAGGGATAAATAAACCCGTCCAGACTTTGCATAGTTGTGAATTTACGAAGTTTTGAGTTAAAGAGTTATTAATGCAGAATTCATCCTTTAATTGGCAAGTTGTAGCGGCATCGGTGATAGGTACGAGCCACGAAAAAAGATCGCAGCCTTGTCAAGATGCCCACTGCTGGCGTCTCTTGCCAAACGGTGTTTTAGCGGCAGCGGTTGCCGACGGTGCGGGCTCGGCCCCACTCGCAGAAGTTGGGGCAAAAATTGCTGTGGAAGCGGTTGTCGAAACGATTTGCCAGCAACAGGAAAGGCTGCCTGAAAATGACGACGAATGGCAGGTATTCTTGACGGCATCGCTGCAAGTGGCGCGGGCGCAGGTAGAAGCAGAAGCGGCTGTGCGGGAAGTGGCTGCGAGAGATTTAGCCTGCACTTTAATTGCGGTTGTTGCTACGCCTGAATTAATCGCAGTTGCTCAAATCGGTGACGGTGCGGCGGTAGCAGGTGACAGTGCAGGAAATGCGATCGCCCTGACAGTACCCCCCTGCGGCGAATACATCAACGAAACTATCTTTTTGATTTCGCCGAATGCGATCGAAACAGCGCAATTTCAGGTACTGCGGGAAAAACTGCAGCACTTAGCCGTTTTTTCCGACGGCTTGCAAATGCTAGCTCTCAAAATCCCAGAAGGCACGCCGCACAAGCCGTTTTTTGCGCCTTTGTTTCGGTTTTCTGGCGAGTGGAAAGAAGAGGAAGATGCAAAACAGCAATTAGAGTCATTTTTGCGATCGCCCCGGGTTTCCGAACGCACCGATGATGACTTAACATTATTGTTAGCAACTTTTTCGACCAATGTCTAGTCTGTTCAACTTGAGATATTGCACCATTCTCAAGAACAGGCAAGATGCCTGTTCCACAAAAGATAAATTTTCTTGTGGAACAGGCATCTTGCCTGTTCAGAAAAGGCTTATTGAGAATGGTGCAAGATGTGATCTCAACTCCACTTACAAAAAGCGGATAAAAAATTATGACAGGTTCACGAATTAGTGCCAGAAGCTTGTTGCGAGAAACATTTGCTACTGCGAAACCTATATACGCTCCCCTGTTGACCATCAATTTTCCCAATTTTATATTGGTCGCGCTCAATAGTTTGGGCAATCTCGGTTCAGCAGGTGTTGCTTTCAATATTATCTACTCGTTCGTGGCAGTTCCTTTATTTTCGGGAGCCATGATTTTCTACAGTTACCGAAGTTTGACTCGAAATCAAGTAACTGTGGGTCAGGCTTTCAATCAAGCAAACCGAAGATTGCTGCACCTTATTTTGGTTTATATTATGTTTGTGGTGCTGGTGTTTGCAGGCTTCATTGCACTAATAATTCCCGGTCTTTATGTATCATATCGCTTAATATTTTCATTGTACGCTACCGTCATTGATAACTCTTCAGCGCTGGACAGTCTTAGCAGCAGTTGGAACTTAACTAAAGGGCGCTGGTGGTTGCTATTTCGAGCGATTTCTCTGATGGTTTTGCTTGTTTTTGTGCCAATAATATTGATTTCCCTATTAATCGATCCGACGGCCAAATCCGTAGGATATCAGCTTACAAGTAATCTACTCGGATTTTTAGCCGGGCCGTTGATGAATGTTTATTTGGTTTTATTGTACCTGCGCCTGCGGGAATCGGCAGCAACTATTCAATAGACATCTCCGAAAAATCAAGTCCAGGGCTGTCAGGATACCTACCCCACAAAAATTGTTAGCGCTGTCTCGCGAGCGGTGAAAATTTGGCGCGGTTCTATAATAAAATCGAGGTGTCACACAATTCTGCTTTAGTTTGTACAGTAGGTCGTCATTTGCAAGCACAAGAGATTAAGGATCAGCTCAACTCCCTAATTAGCGACGCAGATCTAATAGATCCGAGTTTAGCGAGAAGATTGGATGAAATCAATCGCTGGGTGAAAGATATTAAACCCGGTTCGCTAACTGCTAAAAAATTTGTGATGGCTTTTTTGCTGCAGCTTATCCGAGATTCTCAGGTTTGGCTGGCAGTTCAATCTCTGCCTTCGGAAAGAGAACAGCAAGCCGCGTTTGAGTTAATGACGCCGGGAGAAAGGTATTGGTACAGCTATCTATTTCCTAAATGGCTGAGCGAAAACGATCGCAAATTTTACATCTGGAAACAAAAACTCAAGGCCGGCGAATTCGATCCGGGAGATGATATCGTGATTCGTGCGATCGCAGCCCGAATTGTCGATCGCCAAGGCACCGTTTTGTATCGATATGTTGCAGATCTTTCTATGGCAACCGATTCCATCGTTAGCAACCGCCAACAGCAGCCCCTCTGCATTCAAGTCACAACTCTTTCGGATGAATTCTCTGAACAAAAATATCAGAATTGGCAACAAACTCTTCAAGATTGGGGGATTGACAGAGGATTATTTTTAAGTTATGATAAAAACGATGCAAATTTCCTGAACCAGTTAGTTAACATTGCATTATATAATAGTGATAATTTGCCCGCAGGTCGTTACCTCAAGTTCCCGTAAATCAAGCAGATATGCTGCTGAGAATAGTTCGACTGCTCCAAACTCTGTGAAAAAAAATTTGACTAACTCACATATTGCACAATTCTCGACAATGGCAAAAGCCTAGTCCCCAGACAGCTTCCTGCAAAAGGGAAGGCGGAGCAAGATTCTTCCTCCCCTTTTCTGTTTCCGGGAGGAGTCTGCCAGACGCTGGCAACAGGTGCTTGATACCAAGGCTAAGCAGGGAAGATTTACCGCAGCAATCAATAAGAGTGAAATAAGTAGCAACTCGGCCTAAATTGAATTGAGATTTGATTTAATCGCCGTGGAATTGTGGGAAAAAAAATCAAATTACATCAAAATCAAATACTATGACTGTACAAGGTACGAGCATCGTTGAAAATAACTTGCAAAAAGTCTGGGAAGAACTGGAAGCAGCCCGAAAAATGCAGGATGACTGGATGAATTACGGGGTAGATTTTGTGGATTTGTACGTGGAAGATGCTGGCGGGGAGTGGTTGGAAAAGTGGGGAAAATGTGAAGAAGAATTAGAGCTAATAAAAATTAAACAGGTAGATATTGAAGCAGTCAAAGCAGCGATCGACCTTTCCAGCTTTCAGCAGACAAAACTGCTGGAAATTGCCTTGAATTGCCGTTACTCTACCAGCTATTACTCCGATCGCCCCCAGGAGTCTCCCGCTTGGCAAGAGGTTAAGTACAAACGGCTGTCACTCTTAGGCGCAGCGATTTTCGGTGCTGTTGTTACCGATTACCTCTACCGCGAATATCCAGAACTCGATCCCGATGCTATCTCAACCTTAAAAGCTGGTTTAGCAGATCCGAAAAAACTTGCGGATTTTGCACAAAATCTGAAATTAAACGAACTCGGTTGGCGCGTCGGGAATGGGAAAGAAGCCGACAAAAGCGAGCACACTAGGAATTTTTTGGAGGCTTTTGAAGCTTTGTTTGGCGCGATTTACTTGGAGTTGAATCGCGATTTTTTCCGTGGGGGAAACTGGCTGATTCAGCACTTGATTGAACCCAACGTTAGCCAGCATGAGGATCTAACTGGGCCGCGACAAATAGGGCCAGAAAACGAGGTGAAACGGCGGGAAATCCTCGGTGCGGATATTCTAGATGCGATCGCGATCGACTATTTGTACAACCGCTTTCCCGAACGCAACGCCAGCCAGCTAACTCGCTGGAAAAATATGTTAGTGGCCAAAGACATTTTCCCCAAAGACTTTAAGGCAAAACTAGGCAGTCAGTACCTGGAATTGAGAAGCAATTTCTCGCGTACCCGCGACTGGTTGGTGGATAACTTTATCCAAACCGCAGTTGACGAACTGGAAGAGGAAACAGGCGATAGACTAAAATAAAATCAACTTGTCAAAAAAATTGGGGAAACAGCAATGGTTACACAACTGCAATCTCCCGAAAAATCAAATATCATCTACCCCGACGATAACGGCGAACCGATGTCAAACAATACGGATCAGTTTCGATTAATTGTTTGGATTAAAGAAAACTTAGAATTGATGTTTGCCGATGATCCAAATGTTTTCGTAGCAGGTGACTTGCTTTGGTATCCGGTTGAAGGAAATAATAAACTTTGCCAAGCACCAGATGTGATGGTAGTTTTGGGCAGATCAAAAGGATATCGAGGTTCCTACCAACAGTGGCATGAAGATAATATTGCACCGCAAGTCGCGTTTGAAATTTGGTCGCCGGGAAATCGTCTGACTCCGATGATTGAAAAATTCAGATTCTACGAACGCTACGGCGTGGAAGAATACTATTTGTACGACCCGCAAACATTAGAACTGACAGGATGGTTGCGGGTTGAGTCACAATTAGAAGCGATCGAACAAATGGACGGTTGGGTAAGTCCCAGACTGGGAGTGCGGTTTCAATTATCAGAAACAGGACTCGAAATGTTCGGGCCCTCTGGAGAACCGTTTAGGAGTTTTGTGGAACTCGATCGACAGATCCAGCAAGCCGAGGCGCGGGCCGAACAAGAACGGCTGCGGGCCGAACAGGCAGAAATGCTGCTGGAACAAGAACGATCGCGATCGCAAGCTTTGGAATCAAGACTCCGAGAAAGGGGCATCGATCCCAATCAATTGTAAGCACAACTGCAAAATTAAACTATTGTGGAACAGGCCCTCGTAGCCTGTTGTTGAGTTTTCCAGGGCGGGCTCTCCTGCCCAACCCACAATAAAATAGAATTATCGTGGAACAGGCCCTCGTAGCCTGTTGCTGAATTTTCCAGGGCGGGCTCTCCTGCCCAACCCCTACTCCCCACAATAAAATAGAATTACGGATTTATCAGTGGGGTAAGTTCTAAAATCTAAAATCCAAAATCTAAAATCTAAAATCGATTGATGCCCCCATACCCTAAGCGAATTCTATGCAGTTGCAGCGCCAATTTAGCGGACAACTGATTGCGATCGACACCAAAACCGCGATCGCCAGTGGGGGTGAAGGTCGCATCTACCCGATCGCCCAAGACTCGTCCCTTGTAGCAAAAATCTACCACAAACCGACAGACGAAGACGGCGACAAACTCACAGTCATGTTCAGTATGCCGCCGGATGCGCCGATCGCGGAACCCGGGCACGCTTCCATTGCTTGGCCGATCGATTTGCTGCATACTGTCGGCGGGCGAGAAAAAATCGTCGGTTTTGTGATGCCGCGCGTCAACAAAGTGATGCCGGTACACACTTTCTACACTCCCAAAACCAGGCGCGAACAAAAACCGCTATTTAGCTATCTTTACCTCCACCGTACCGCCAGAAATCTCGCCTCGGCTGTAAACGCCCTCCACGTCAGGGGTTACGTCATCGGCGACGTAAACGAATCGAACATTCTGGTGACGGATACGGCTTTGGTAACGCTGGTAGACACGGATTCGTTTCAAGTCCGCGATCCTTATACGGGTTACGTTTATCGGTGTCCCGTGGGGAAACCGGAGTTTACGCCGCCAGAGTTGCAGGGCCAGACTTTCCGGGATATCGATCGATCTCCAGAGCACGATTTGTTCGGTTTAGCGGTATTAATTTTTCAATTGCTGATGGAAGGTACGCATCCGTTTTCGGGAGTTTATCTCGGTAGCGATGAACCGCCGCCTTTGGAAGCGAGAATTCGATCGGGCCATGTCCCCGGATGCAGTAGGGGCGGTGCCCCCGTGCCCGCCCGCTACCGCCCGATGCCCGCTGCGCCTCCTTTTGAGATGCTGCATCCGCGACTGCGGCAGATGTTTATCCGCTGTTTTGAGGAAGGGCACGGCAATCCTTCGGCGCGCCCGGATGCGAAAACTTGGGTGAATGCGATTCGGGAAGCGGAAGATGCTTTGGTAACTTGCAGCAAAAACAGTCAGCATAAATACGGGAATCATCTCAGTCGGTGCCCTTGGTGCGATCGGGCAAAACTCCTCAAAGGTCGCGATCCGTTTCCTTCGCGCCAAGCAGTCAGCCACGGATTGCACTTGCAGCCCGCGAAAATCAAGCGTAAAAAGCCCCAACCACCGCCCGTCGTACCCCAGCCCGCAGTGCGCCGGCAACAGCCCGCCACGGGGCTGCCGCGCCCCCTCGGCCAGTACGCAGTGCCGTTGCTACCGATGCCGATGTCTTCTCGGAGTCGGACTCCTGCGCCTCAGCTTCCAGTGGGCAAGTTTGAGCGCATTGTTCAGGATGCTGCTTGGGGAGGTGTTTGGGGTAGTTTGTGTTTGGCGGCGATCGGGGGGATTTATTCGGTAATAGCTGAGGGCGGCGGCGCTATTTTGGGGGCGATTTTTGTTGGTACGATTTGGGGCTGTTTTTTTGGGATGATGTGGGGCGTTTTTACTTTGCCGCCGAATCAGATTTGGCGGAAGTGGGGGGGAGTTTTGGTGGGGGCT
The DNA here is from genome assembly GCF_036702415.1 of Microcoleus sp. D3_18a_C4. Taxonomy (NCBI): domain Bacteria; kingdom Bacillati; phylum Cyanobacteriota; class Cyanophyceae; order Oscillatoriales; family Microcoleaceae; genus Microcoleus; species Microcoleus sp. D3_18a_C4. Next base: position 49,634 of record NZ_JAUBTI010000015.1, read on the forward strand.
GCTTGGGGGGCTTTTTTGTTGGCGGCGATCGGCGGTGCGGTGTTTGGCGCAATTAATAGCACTCCGGGAATTGGGGAGAGGATTTTGGCTGGGGCGGGGGTTGGTGCTGTCTGGGGCTGTGTTTGGGCGAGTTTTCGGCCTCCTCTGGCGCTGCCGGCGGGGAGGGTGTGGGGCCGGCGGGGAGGGTATTTGGGGGCTGTCTGGGGCTCGTTTGTGGGGACTCTGGCTGGTGTTTTTTTGGGGGCTGGGCTGGTGGTTTGGCAGCAGTACGGTGTCCAGATGCGGCCGGTGGATGAGTTTGCGCGTTTGCTGCTGGGTGTGGCGATCGTGGCGGCTGGTGTGGGTTCTGTTGGGGGTGTGGTTTCTGGGGGTTTGTTGGGTTTTTGCGGGTTTGCGCCGAAGTTGCCGATTTCGTTTCAGCCTTCGGGCTTGAAGGGTGGGAGTTTGGGGGCGATTTGGGGCAGTTTTTTGGGGACTTTGGCGGGTGCTGTGTTGGGGGGGGTGGTGTCTGCGATGTTTCCGGCTGTTAGCGCTGGGGTGCCGGTGCAGTTGGGGCCTGTGGCGGGGGCGATCGTGGGGGCTGGTTTGGGGGCGATTTGGGGCGTGGTTTCGGGTACTGTTTGGGGGGCTTTGGGTAAGTGGTGATCGGGTTGATGTGTGTTTTTGGGTTGAAAATGCGTCTAGGAGTAGGTGTAAAAATCGAGGTGTTAAATTGGGGGGCTATAATGTATATGCTCTAAGGGTTAGAGGCAGTTCCAGCTTAAAATGGTAGACGCAATCGCTGAAATCTATGCAGGACAAGGGTTTGAGGGCTGTCTGAAAAGTTGGGTATTGACAAGTCGAAGGCTGAAATGGTACTTTTGTTTTATGCAGACGCAAATGAACCTTGAAAACCAAATACAGCAAAGCTTCTGGAACGGGCGGCCGCAATTAACCAAACTCCCTATCAGGGATTGAAACTGGATTTTCTGCACACCATTTTTCTGCCTCAGGCCGCAATTAACCAAACTCCCTATCAGGGATTGAAACCGCGAACCAAAGGACTTAGAGCAATTTAAAACCATTGGCCGCAATTAACCAAACTCCCTATCAGGGATTGAAACGATTCTGTAGATTCCGGGGAATCTTGCTGCAAGCCGCAATTAACCAAACTCCCTATCAGGGATTGAAACCATCGCAGAAAGTGGGGAACTTCCTCAAGGTGTCGTGCCGCAATTAACCAAACTCCCTATCAGGGATTGAAACTACAGAAAGGAAACGAAATATCTTTTTGCACAGAGCCGCAATTAACCAAACTCCCTATCAGGGATTGAAACAGTTCATCTGGGCAACCGAGTAGAGTTCGCCCTTGCCGCAATTAACCAAACTCCCTATCAGGGATTGAAACACTCCCCCACGGAGTCCTAAAAGTCCCCCCGGAGCCGCAATTAACCAAACTCCCTATCAGGGATTGAAACATTGGCGAAACCTTCCTCAAAGCTACCGCCGGAGGCCGCAATTAACCAAACTCCCTATCAGGGATTGAAACCTGCTATTAATCTATCAGCTTCTTCGGCTTCATGCCGCAATTAACCAAACTCCCTATCAGGGATTGAAACCGGCTGGGTTGTTGCCTTCTGCGTCGTCTTCCCGCCGCAATTAACCAAACTCCCTATCAGGGATTGAAACTTGCTCCAAGTCTGATGCTGAGCCAAACCGTCAGCCGCAATTAACCAAACTCCCTATCAGGGATTGAAACTTGAGGAGAATAGAATCAGCATTTATCCTAGTGGAAAGCCGCAATTAACCAAACTCCCTATCAGGGATTGAAACAGTCAGCCCGATTACGCGCGATCGAGCTTCTGCCGGCCGCAATTAACCAAACTCCCTATCAGGGATTGAAACGCAGGCGATTTGAGCGATCGCGATTTTGTGATTAAAGCCGCAATTAACCAAACTCCCTATCAGGGATTGAAACTCAAGAAGCGATCGCAAATCCGACACCTCAGCGGCCGCAATTAACCAAACTCCCTATCAGGGATTGAAACCCTTGAGTGAATCCCAGCTTTTGAATGGCTCCCCTGAGCCGCAATTAACCAAACTCCCTATCAGGGATTGAAACATCGCACGGTATGCCTTTTGCTCCTGCTGGGTCGCGCCGCAATTAACCAAACTCCCTATCAGGGATTGAAACTAAACTTTTGGGATTGATTTTCACGCTTTTATGGCCGCAATTAACCAAACTCCCTATCAGGGATTGAAACGCCTTAGCTGCGAATGCCAATAGAGCCGTATTGCCGCAATTAACCAAACTCCCTATCAGGGATTGAAACTAAGCGAGTTGCTACCAAAAAAGCAAATGTGCCATAATGCCGCAATTAACCAAACTCCCTATCAGGGATTGAAACCAACGCCTTTTAGGGTTGAAGAATAAGGCAGCCTTGCCGCAATTAACCAAACTCCCTATCAGGGATTGAAACCCGGTTCCGCTTCCGGTGCATCTGCGATCGCTTCCGCCGCAATTAACCAAACTCCCTATCAGGGATTGAAACGATGGGCTGTTCTAGCAGCCCTTACAGCATCTTGCCGCAATTAACCAAACTCCCTATCAGGGATTGAAACCTACTGGATCAACTTCAATACCAGCACCTACGCGCCGCAATTAACCAAACTCCCTATCAGGGATTGAAACAGCACTAATTCCATCCTGACAACCGCCTGACGAGCGCCGGCCGCAATTAACCAAACTCCCTATCAGGGATTGAAACAAGGGGAACAATGGACAATCAGCAGCCCGCCGTAAAGCCGCAATTAACCAAACTCCCTATCAGGGATTGAAACGAGAAAATAATGATGAATATGCTGCAAAATCGCTTGCCGCAATTAACCAAACTCCCTATCAGGGATTGAAACGCCGATTCTGTACTCGATTCGATCGTTGAAAGGCGCCGCAATTAACCAAACTCCCTATCAGGGATTGAAACCTCGCCCAAAATTACATTAAAGATGTCGCTGGTTGCCGCAATTAACCAAACTCCCTATCAGGGATTGAAACCCGGACACCCTTCTTAACTTCAATCGCAATCCGGCCGCAATTAACCAAACTCCCTATCAGGGATTGAAACCCAGCAATTCTCCCTGAGTCACTTCGGCAATTAATTGCCGCAATTAACCAAACTCCCTATCAGGGATTGAAACTCCATCATTCCTCCTCATCTACTAACTCAGTCAAGCCGCAATTAACCAAACTCCCTATCAGGGATTGAAACACCAGCTAACATCGCCGTGAAAAAATCATCTGCCATGCCGCAATTAACCAAACTCCCTATCAGGGATTGAAACAACTACAAGATGCAATCAAATTTGAAACATTCAAAGCCGCAATTAACCAAACTCCCTATCAGGGATTGAAACGCGGCGGTTGACGCAGGTTCCCAAACCCAAATCGCCGCAATTAACCAAACTCCCTATCAGGGATTGAAACCACCTATCCGATCGGCTGACGGTCAGCTTATGTCTCAGCCGCAATTAACCAAACTCCCTATCAGGGATTGAAACAACCTTATCGTTTGCAGCTCCCCCGGTGCATTTTTCAGCCGCAATTAACCAAACTCCCTATCAGGGATTGAAACTTCAGGTTTACCGGGAGACATGACACAGGCCGCGCCGCAATTAACCAAACTCCCTATCAGGGATTGAAACTACTCAAAGGACAATAAAGCAGATGAAGCCAGCGAAGCCGCAATTAACCAAACTCCCTATCAGGGATTGAAACACCTTACAGGAGTAACTTACGTTGCTCCAACAGGGGGAGGCCGCAATTAACCAAACTCCCTATCAGGGATTGAAACGCAGCGAGCAGAGGGCCCGCACCAGCAACAGCACTGCCGCAATTAACCAAACTCCCTATCAGGGATTGAAACTTGAATTGCAAGAATTAATCATCTCTCAGTGTCTTGAGCCGCAATTAACCAAACTCCCTATCAGGGATTGAAACCAATGAACTTATCCTTGTTTGCACTATCTTCTAAGAAGCCGCAATTAACCAAACTCCCTATCAGGGATTGAAACTGCTGGCGGTATGAGCCAGAAATGCGGAGATAAGCCGCAATTAACCAAACTCCCTATCAGGGATTGAAACGGGGCGCTTTAAATTCTAGCGGCACGTTGTTTCTTGAAGCCGCAATTAACCAAACTCCCTATCAGGGATTGAAACAGAAGATGCTATCTCTTTATCAATGGGATATCGCCGCAATTAACCAAACTCCCTATCAGGGATTGAAACAAAAGGGTAGCGGAGGATTGGCGCTTACTGGAGCCGCAATTAACCAAACTCCCTATCAGGGATTGAAACGGCAATGCCACACTCGAACCAACGGGGATTTAGGCCGCAATTAACCAAACTCCCTATCAGGGATTGAAACTTCAGGCCGATCGCCTACATAAAGGATTTGCTCAAAGCCGCAATTAACCAAACTCCCTATCAGGGATTGAAACAGTTGCATTGAAGCTACTTGCTCGCCTAGATTTGAAGCCGCAATTAACCAAACTCCCTATCAGGGATTGAAACGTTATAATAGCTGTATAGATAATCGACAATTAAGCCGCAATTAACCAAACTCCCTATCAGGGATTGAAACTGCTACCTTTACCAGGTACGCTACCAGCGCTAGGCCGCAATTAACCAAACTCCCTATCAGGGATTGAAACTTTACAATTGCCTGCGGTATTCTAAACCTGACAGGGCCGCAATTAACCAAACTCCCTATCAGGGATTGAAACAGAAACCGATGGCGTAAAACTTGAACAGTCAGCGCCGCAATTAACCAAACTCCCTATCAGGGATTGAAACAAAAAAGTCTGATAAGCAACCTTCTTTTAATGCGAGCCGCAATTAACCAAACTCCCTATCAGGGATTGAAACTTTTACTTTCAATATTGGCGCAGGAGCGTTTGAGCCGCAATTAACCAAACTCCCTATCAGGGATTGAAACATCCAAATATAGTCAGACTTGGCTCGGCACTTGCGGGCCGCAATTAACCAAACTCCCTATCAGGGATTGAAACACGCGCAAAGTAACAAAAACTATACGATCGTCGATCGCTGCCGCAATTAACCAAACTCCCTATCAGGGATTGAAACAAAACTGGCGCTTTGCGAGATAGTTTTACCTATGCCGCAATTAACCAAACTCCCTATCAGGGATTGAAACACAAAATCGAGTTAACCCGATTCTCAGGATAACAGCCGCAATTAACCAAACTCCCTATGAGGGATTGAAACTGGAAACTCCCCAATGGTGGAGAAAAGCCGTGGGATGCCGCAATTAACCAAACTCCCTATCAGGGATTGAAACGACAAGGTGGAGATATGTTTCTATCTTCCAGTTTGCCGCAATTAACCAAACTCCCTATCAGGGATTGAAACACGGGGTCAATCGCCGCGCATCCTCCCTGGTTGCCGCAATTAACCAAACTCCCTATCAGGGATTGAAACCTTCCCTAATGTAGTCATCAACAATCCATTCAAAGCCGCAATTAACCAAACTCCCTATCAGGGATTGAAACCATCTAATAGGAAAACCCGGCTCTGGCAAAGGAAGCCGCAATTAACCAAACTCCCTATCAGGGATTGAAACGCTATACTGCAATCATTGGGGCAAAGGATGAAGCCCATGCCGCAATTAACCAAACTCCCTATCAGGGATTGAAACGATATTGATGATGATGTTGTTGTCTTCGGACATTTCGCCGCAATTAACCTAAATCCCTATCAGGGATTGAAACTTTCGGAAGTATTCACCAGAGGAGGAGACAGGAGGAAAGAGGGTATTCTTCTCCTGACTCCTGACTCCTGACTCCTTCTTCGCCGCCATCAACCTAAATCCCTATTAGGGATTGAAACGTACCGGAGCAAGCCGTTTGCTACTGCTGAGGAATTAGACACGAAAAACCGCTAAAATCGAGGCCCAGCAAGAGTGAAATGCCTTCCCCGGCAGAGCCTGGAACGAGATTTTTATCCGCGTTCTCTGCGGTTTAAAATTCCAAATATTAAGAAAAACTACAATTTGTGTTTGCGTCACTCAAAATACGCTAGCGTCAAAAGTATAGAATCATACCAAAATCTGAAGTTGCTCGAAAATGCAATAAAAATTAACCTAGAAAAAGTCTAGAAAATGGTAGAGAACTGATTGCACCAAGAGCAATGGAAAACAAGTTTTCGGTTGGAGGGAATATGAACGAAAAAGTCCTTGGGGCCACGCGGAACGTTGCAATTGTTGGCCCTTATTTAAGCGGGAAAACCGCACTGCTCGAAAGTTTGCTGTCGGTGACAGGGACAATTACCCGCAAAGGAAATGTCAAAGATGGCAACACAATAGGTGATAGTTCGCCGGAAGCACGCGATCGCCAAATGAGCGTAGAAGTAAACGCCGCTACCGCTGAATATCAAGGCGTCCGCTTCACATTTCTCGACTGTCCGGGTTCGGTAGAATTTGCCCAAGAAACTTACAATGCACTCATCGGTGTGGATGCGGCGATAATAGTTTGCGAACCCGTTGCCGATCGCACTTTAACCCTCGCACCCCTGTTTAAATTCCTCGACGATTGGGAAATTCCCCACCTAGTTTTCATCAACAAGATCGATCGGGCTTACACAGACGAAACCACTTGCGGCACCAACTTCACCGAGGTGATCGACGCGCTCAAATCCGTTTCCAGTAGACCGATCGTACCTCACCAATATCCGATCGGCAAAAACGAACAAATCATCGGTTTTATCGACCTAGTAACCGAACAAGCTTACCACTACCATCCGGGCGCCGCCGCAGATCCCGTCCCGCTTCCAGAACACCTCAAAGCAGAAGAAAGCGCAGCGCGGCAGCAAATGCTCGAAGAATTGGCCAATTATGACGACCATTTACTCGAAGAATTGCTCGAAGAAATCAATCCCGACGCCGAAGAAATTACCCGCGATTTAAAGATGGAATTAGGCGCAGATTTAATTGTGCCAGTATTCATCGGCATCGCCGAACAAGATTTCGGCGTGCGGCCTCTGCTGGAAGCTTTGCTGAGGGAAGCGCCGACACCGGAAACAACAGCCGATCGGCGCAGCATTATACAAAGTGAAAACAAAGTTCTAGCTCAAATCCTCAAAACTTATTACACACCGCAAGGAGGCAAACTATCGTTAGTGAGAATGTGGCGGGGGACGCTGGCAGACGGAGCAAATTTGAACGGCGTTCGAGTTAACGGTTTGTACCGCTTGACCGGCCAGCAAACGCAAAGTTTGCAATCCGTCAGCGCGGGAGAAATTGTGGCGGTGGGAAGGCTAGAAGGCTTGAGAACAGGCGATACGCTGGCGATTGACCGATCGGAAGAATTGCCAAAAGCCGAAATCATCCCCCCTGTCTACGCACGGGCGATCGTCCCAGAAAAGCGCAACGATGAAGTTAAGCTGAGCTCCGCTTTAGCTAAATTGCTAGAAGAAGACCCATCTTTAGTCTGGGAACAGCACGGCGACACTCACGAAATTATACTTTGGGGTCAAGGCGAAATCCACCTGAAAGTAGCTTTAGACAGGTTGCGCCGCAAGTATAACTTGCCGATGACAACTCACTTACCGCAAGTGCCGTACAAAGAAACCATCCGCAAACCTGCATCTTCCATCCACGGGCGCTACAAACACCAAAGCGGCGGGCACGGACAGTTTGGCGACGTGTACCTCGACATTACACCGCAGCCTCGCGGAGAAGGTTTCACCTTTACCGACAAAATAGTCGGCGGCGTCGTCCCAAAACAGTACATCCCCGGCGTGGAAGTGGGTGTGCGCGAGTATTTGGATCGCGGCCCCCTGGGTTTCCCGGTGGTAGACGTAGCGGTGACGCTGACGAACGGTTCCTACCATACCGTTGACAGTTCCGAACAAGCTTTCAAGCAAGCAGCGCGTTTGGCGATGCAGGAGGGAATGGCCAAGTGCGAACCGGCATTGCTGGAGCCGATCGCCAAAGTTGAAATTTGCGCTCCGAACGAGTGTACATCAAAGGTGTTGCAGTTGGTCAGCGGACACCGCGGCCAAATTCTCGGCTACGAAGGTAAAAAAGACTGGAAGGGATGGGATGCAGTTTCTGCTTATTTGCCGATCGCAGAAATGCAGAATTTGATCGTAGAATTGCGATCGCAGACAATGGGAGTAGGATTTTTTAATTGGGAGTTCGATCGATTGCAAGAAGTGCCGGAACCTTTAGCTAAGCGGGTTTTGCAAACTAACGGAAATGGCAACGGAAACGGTAAAAATTAAGCCGTAGGGGCGGGTTCACCAACCATTTCTGGAATCATTAAAAGGATAAATAAACCCGCCCCCCCCCACGGTAAATCTGAATGTACATTGCGATTGTTTGTTGGGTGGGGGCGGGTTTTCGAGATTGTTTGTTTCAGGCTATTATGGTTGGTGGAACCCGCCCCTACGGGATTGTGTCGCTTGATTCAAATTACAATTTGAATGTAAATTTGATTGGTAAGGGCGGGTTCACCAAAAATATATAAAGATGACCAACTATATATAAAAACCCGCCCGGCCCCACGGTAAATCTGAATGTACATTGCGATTGTTTGTTGGGTGGGGGCGGGTTTTCGAGATTGTTTGTTTCAGGCTATTATGGTTGGTGGAACCCGCCCCTACCGATTTTAATTATGATTCAGCTTATTCAGTCAACTCATTTAACCCCGAAATAATATTCTCGCCTAGCACTAACGCATTTCTCGCTTCTCTTTGTAAGTTAAACATAGTATCTTCATAATCAGCTTTATTCCTAAGTTCTCTCAATCTGCTTAAATTTTCACCTATTTTGACCAGGTTTTTCTTTTTAGTTGGGTGGTATATAAATTCTTCTGCTACATATTGATGTTCGTTGATATCGCGATTCTTACGAAAAAGTCTTGGGTCTTTTTCAATGTCGCGCAAGTAATTTCGCGCTAGGCAAAATGTCGAATAGTATGCTCTACTTATCGCCGATCGCAACTTGGCTTCCCTGTTAGGTGAACTTTCACTATTCGTGGCCGCTAACTCTTGAGCTAAATTCAAATATTCAGACCAATCACATCTCATTTTACTCCCATTCAAGGCTAATATGTAAATCATTTTTGGGGGCAGCTATTTTAGCTTCAAGCCACCAACTATCATCAAGGATGTTTAACTTGGCAAAAGCTTCCTCGACTTCGAGTTTAGTGTAGATAGCAATCCACAGCGATCGCCAATTGGCAATTTCTGGATCGGTTTTCACTTCCAAGCCTAATCTTTCCGTAGGAAACAGCGCTCGAATGCGATCGTAAGCTTCTAGAATCAAAGGTGCGATCGCTTCTTGTTCGATGATGATTTGAAAACTTTCTATAGGGTTTTCAACCGCGTACAGGCTTTTGATTTTATTAAAAGATGCAATGAAATTGTCAAAGGCTTTAGCTATTTCAGAGGGATTTTCCCTTTCTTCATGCGGCTGAGGAAAGGAAGGGCTTAAATTTGCAGCATCCGTGCTGTAAATGCTGTCACTTCTCTCGTTGTAGCGTTTGTCTTTTGATTTTGCTTGGTACTGAGCTTGTAAGTCGAGGCGTTCTTTTGTGTAAATTTCGTTCAGAGTGTGGTTTTGTTCGGCTAATTTTTCTAAAGCCAATATCTGACGACTTATATTCTCTTCCAAGTCGCCAAGCTGGACAGATGAATCGAGTTTAGCTAAAGCAGCGCCAAGGGCTTGCAGACTAATAATGTCTCTTGCTTTCATAATAGTCGATGGTTGGGAGGTTAGGGATTAACTTTACCAGTAATCGTGAAACCTGTCTGGATCTTCTAGCAGATTTGGCGGTTGAATGTACCTTTGGTTCGTAGAGGCGGGTTCACCAACAATATATAACGATGACCAACAATCTATATAAACCCGCCCCCACCCCACGGCCAATCTGAATGTAAATTTCGATTTACCGTGGGGAGAGGGCGGGTTTTCGAGATTGTTTTTTCCCGGCGATTATGGTTTGTGAAACCCGCCACTACGATCGCACAAATTAGACGATCGCGAATCAACGAGACATGATATTAGAGAACTCCATAATTCATCCCTGTATCCGTGTCAAAATCCGTGTCGTGCCTTCTTCCTTACCCTAAAAAGAAATAATCAAGTAACCATTCAGGAACTTAGCACCAGTAACTGATTTCCCAGTTAGCGCCGGAGGCAGCAAAATATTGCGCCGCTGATCGCCCGCTTCGATCGTCACTTCCGGCCCGGATTGAATCAATTTAATTTCTTTCTTGTCAAACCCAGGCAAAAACAAACTAACTTGACGCTGTGCAATGTTTATGTTAATGGGTTGAGGAGCTTTTGCGGCCTGAGAAAAATCTGGCAAAGCATCAATTAGCGGCTGCCAATTATTGTCACTGTGCGCCGGAACCGAAACAGCCGTCAAAGGATCAAACTCGGCAGTAATAGCTTCTGTAACCGGTGCTTGATTAACAATGACACCGCCCACAGTCAAACTAACTTGTTGAGAACTTCCCCAAAGATAGCGGGCAGTTGCGATCGCACTTGCATCTCCAGTCGTCACCAAAAAAGCCGCCGTGCGGTTCGGATCTGCCAGCGCTTCCTTACCCTTATCCAAAAGATTATCGACTTGCTTAGTAGATTGAAAAGCATTGTCTCCCGACATATCCACAGTCAACACGGTACTGACAAGCGGTTGAATAAAAGGCGACAAAGCTTTACCCAAATCCGAATCTACCAAAGCTTGGCGGAAGCGGCGGATGTACCAACTCAGAATTTCCGGCATTCCCAGCATCCGCAGCGTATCCATGCCGCCATTGCCGTCATAAACAATTACATCGTATTGTTTGCTGTCGTCGTATTCCCGAAGTTCATTCAACGCCAGCGCGCTGTCCATTCCCGGTAACACCCCTAATTCTTGACCGTAAATCTGCTTGAAAAAGGGAGTGCGGACATATTGAGCTTCTAGTTGTTTAACTTCGTCCCACCTGCGTTCTAGCAGTGGCCCGCTTTGCACCTGAACTGCTTTGAGGTTGGGGGCGATTTCCTGGGGGGTGAGAGTCAGGGGAACCCCTAGCAGAATACCCAATGCAGGGCCTGGATCTTGGCCGAGCAGCAGAACTCGCTTGCCTTGAGCGGCATATTTTTTAGCTGTTGCGATCGCGATCGTACTGCGGCCAGTGCCGCCTTTGCCCAAAAATGTCAAAATCAAAGCCATTTTCTGTTCTCACTGCCAAAGCTTACTCTTTAACATTTAAGCGCAACCTTCAGCGAGAGTGGGGGAGGGGGAGAGTGAAGGAAGAGGAGAGGCGGCGAGTGGGAGAGTGGGAGAGGGGGAGAGTAGGAGACGAAAGGAAACACAGTTAAATTCAATCCGTGTATCCGTGTCCGAATCCGTGTCGTGCCCCCCTTCCTTCAACATCTGTTAAACGGGTTCTAGCTCATCTTCAAAGAACCAAGTCGAAAAACCGTCAAACTTGACAACCACGCCTACTCCGCTACCGTCAACCATTCTGAATCCGTCAACAGTGCCTACTGGATTCTCTTTTATCCTGCCCACCATATTCGGAGGTATCCGATCTCTGAGACGGCGCACCTTCACTCTCTGACCTACTTCTATTGCCACTGAAATTGTTCTCCTGCTCTATATAACCTATATACAACCGTTTATTTTACAGTTTGGCGTCTACTTCGGAACAGCAACACCCGCAGGCGATCGCTCCCTATGATTTTCCATCGAAATTTCCACCAACTTTCCCTAAAAGACGGTATTCTAGTCCGAGTTGGTCGATCGTCTACCCTGATTCGCTTGGGTTTGCTTCATCATGTTTCACAGCGGCAAGCTCCACTGGCAGAGGCTGTTCAACACTTAGATAATTATTCTTTATCGCTTCCCAAAAATAATCTTTTTATTAATTGCCACAACTACAGGGTTTCTCTCAAATTAGTCATCCTTCCGGCAGAGGCCAAAAGGCCTTCAAAAACAGTAATTAATTTTATGTTTGCTATATATAAATCAGCGCTCTCTGATGTTGACAGCGGCGAAATTTCATGCTGCAAAGGACTTTGAGTCGGGTTGGCACAAAATTCCGAAGGTCAGATTTGAGGAAACTCCCAGGTTGTAACAGTTTACTAAAATATGACCCTAAAAAAAGTTTTAATGCTAAACTTTCAGGCTGATAAAATTTATTTTTGCTGCTGTGTTACGGCATAAAAAGTGGAACGATTGCCGGATTTAGGGAGTCTAATAGAGGAAAGGAAGTCCAGGAACTTCAATATGACAAAATTGAAATTATGAATAAAATTTTTACCTGTGGGCGATCGACCAAAATTCCGCTCCTAAGTTTGTCCTTGGCTGTGCTGGCGAGTCTGTCGCCCTTTCGTGGGACGATCGCCAGTCCGCCCTCTCCATCCCCCAAACAGCCGTCCAACACTACTAAAATTGTCTCAGTCGATCGACCGCCAGCACTACCAATTGGCTCAAAATCTCCAACAAATCCGGCAACACTGGCGGCGAATTCATCCCCAGCAGAGACGATAAAAGCTCAGGGAACAGCGACGGGGCGATCGCTCGAAATAGAAGAAATTCGCGGTACAGTCAGCTTTAAAGGGCGGCCAGCGGTTGTGGGCGATCGGCTACTCGCCCCCGGAGATGAAATCATCACCGGCCCCGATTCCACAGCCCGTTTAGGCATCGACAACGACATCGGCGTCGTGGAAGTTGCCGAAAAAACCGCAGTCAGAATATCCAATTTGTCAAGCAGTGCAGGTGGGGAAAAAGACACAGCGATTTTTGTCAGCAGGGGGCGAGTCAGGTTGTCGATCGGCAAAACTGCTGCGACAACTCCCGCAGCCAACACCTCAACAATTATCCCGCCGAACCAAATAGTCGCCCTCAATACCTTCAGCGGACTCGGCCAATCCAGTCAAATTGCCCAAAAAACCCGTTCTGCCAAAAGGGCCCCAGTCAGGGTTGAAACCCCAGAAGGCGTTGCCGGAGTCCGCGGCACCTCCTTTGGCGTCAGCGTCGGCGGCGGCAAAACCGCAGTCGAAACTATTGAAGGTGAAGTCGTAGTATCCGGTGGCAACACCGACTCAGAAGTAGTTCTCAACAGCGGCAACTCCACGACAATTTTCCCTCAAACCTCACCCGTGGCGCCCTCAGCGAGCCCTCGCCTAGCTAAACTCAAAGTCCGCAGTTTGTTGAGAGTCAGCGGCAATATCTATCGCCTCAGCGGTCAAATTAACCCGATCGACACAGTTTATGTCAACAACGAAGAAATTAAGATCGATCGAAATGGCAACTTCAAAATCCAAGGAATTTTACCTCCAAGTCGCCGCCTCAAAATCGTAGTGCGAGGCCCGTCAGTCACAGAAAGGCATTACAGCTTCGCAGTTCGCTAAACAACCTATCGTCGCGAGTAATGTACGCGGGCAGTCTCTGAGGACGTGAGTTAGATCTGAGATGTTGCACCATTCTCAATAAGCTTTTTAGGAACAGGCTTTCCGGCCTGTTCCACAAGAAAATTCACTCTTTGTGGAACAGGCCGAAAAGCCTGTTCTTGACAATGGTGCAAGATGTGAGTCGATCGCACTTTTTGCAGATACAAGCGGCTGATTTTTGTGAAGAAATGCTCGAAGAGTTCACATATTCTTCATCCAATGCTTGAACAGGTTTTCTTTAACCATACTTTGCCGCATAACTTCGAGCAAGTATTCCTGAGCTTGGTCTTGGCTTAACCTTTTGACTTCTTCGCGCAGCACTTGAAGTTTGAACTGCTGTTCCATGCTGAGGCTGGTTGTAGGCATATCCATAAATCGCTCCTCCAGTTTGCTGAGATTGATGCGAAATTGATCGGAATGACGTTTCGCAGGATTTGTTGTGTCTCCTACATTGTAAACTATCATAACATTCCCTTGACAATATGTCCAAAGTAGACATTTTGAAACTAATTTGTGTCGCAAAAGTACATCAAAGTGGGGGGAGCCTTATCATAAAAAGGCGTAAAGACAGGGAAGCCTAAGCCAAAGGAGCTAGTTCGTATGGATGCAATGGAGTTTTTTCAAAGCAGTGCTGGGGAATGGCGTTCTCAGCGCAGCACTCACCACCTCGCTTTCCGCCAAGCGGAGATTGGGGATTCAAATATTCAGGTAACGGCCCTGGGTGCGGATGACGCGCGAGTGGCCGATATTTGCAAGATGCACGAAGTCGATCCGAGCCGGGCTGCTGGGGGGGCTTTTGTGACTTGGCACGGCTCGATGGCGTGGGATAAGGATGATGAGAATCATAAAGGGTCTACAGTGTTCGCGATCGTCCCCGATCCTGAAAATCCCCGGCAGGGCTTGATGTTGCGGGAACGGGGCTATGCGGAAATTGTGCCGGTGGCTGGCCGTTTTGAGATGGATGATGAGGATGGGCTGCTGCTGATTACCGAATACGAGACGATGAGTTCGATCGAGCGTTTCTGGTTTGCTAATCCGAACGTGCGGATGCGGACGAGTACGGTAAAGCGCTTTGGCGGTTTCAGCACATCGACTTTTTGTACCGAAATTCGGGTGCAACCAGACTCGGATGCAACATCAGAAGCAGCAGCCGATCAAGTGGCCGGCAGCGAGTTTTATTCGGCTCTGGGTTGGTAATTTATTTGACTGTGAACGGTTGACTGTTTATGGTTGACTGTTTACGGTTGACTAAAATCTGCCAACTGCCAACTGCCCACTGCCAACTGCCAACTGCCCACTGACAACAGTCAACAAATGTTACAGATTGTTGCAAAAAATCAGGAAAATCAGATTTAGATTGCGGGAATCCCCTAATCTGTATGTTGGTTAGTTGTATCCGTTTTGCTGGCAGCTCACGGTGTCAACTATTTCTGAAATTTGAGATAACGGAGATTTTAACGTGGCGCTTCCTTTATTAAGCTACGCCCCCAAGAGCCAAAACCAGCGCGTTGCGGGTTTTGAAGTAGGGGGCGACGAGCAGCCGAGAATTTTCACAACTGAAAATGTGCTCTCGTCTGGAGACATGGATAATTTGATTTGGGCTGGATATCGCCAGATTTACAGCGAACACCAAATCCTCAAGAGCAACCGCCAAAAGTCTTTGGAGTCGCAACTCAAGTTCGGCCAAATTACTGTGCGGGACTTTATTCGCGGTTTGGCGACTTCTTCTCCTTTCTTGGAGCGGAATTACCAAACTAACAGCAACTATCGGTTTGTAGAAATGTGCGTGCAGCGCATTTTGGGCCGGGATGTTTACAGCGAGCGCGAAAAGATTGCTTGGTCGATCGTGGTAGCCAATAAGGGGCCTCAAGGCTTTATTGACGAGTTGGTCAATAGCGAAGAGTACCTGGAAAAGTTCGGCTATGACACAATTCCTTACCAGCAGCGCCGAATTTTGCCTCAGCGAGTTGGAGGGGACACTCCTTTCAACTTGAAGACGCCTCGTTACAACGAGTACCACCGTTCGCAGCTTGGCTTCCCGCAAATCATCTGGCAGACAAGTGTTCGCCGTTTTGTTCCTCAAGAACAGCAGCCCAAGGCTGGCGATCCGTCGAACTATTTGGGTATGGCGCGCAATATGCCCATTCCTACTACTCCGCCGCAGCGCGTGGCTCTGGCTAATATCAATATCGAGACGATGGTTCCCCGTCGCCGGTAATTGATGCTGCCCTGATGCAATTATTTGTGTCGGGCGATCGACTGAATCGATCGGCTTTTAGGCTGAGAGAGTTTTGAGTCTTGAGTTTTGAGGTTTGAGTTTTTTGATAAACTTGGAATCCAAAACTCGGGACTCATAATTTTTTGTCATTAGTCATTAGTTATTAGTCATTAGTCATTAGTCATTAGTCATTAGTCATTAGTCATTAGTCATTAGTTATTAGTCATTAGGAAGAAAAATAATTCGACCTTTTCTCGTTGTTAACTATAAGTGCATAGGTGCATTTATGCAGCCGCAATATAACGAAGATGCTGGAAAACCATTGCGTCGCCATGCTCAACAGCTTCGTACCAAAGCCTTATACAGGTACGGTGCGGCGACAGGGCTAGTGTTGTTGCCACTGCTGGTATACGCGGTAGCACCTTTTGCTCCTTTATTTTTATTTTTGGTCGCGGCTATTTTGATAGGGGCATTAATCGCCCTTCCGTTGATTGAGGACGGGAAAACGTTTTGGAAGTCGTCTCAGAGATTTGACCAAGGGGCCTGTGGTGAAGAAAAGATTCAGCAAGTTTTGGAGTCCTTAATCCAATCTGGATGGATAGCTGAGTACAATTTAAGATTGCCGGAAGTAGGCGATATCGATGTGTGGCTGCGATCGCCTAAAGGAGTCAATTTTATCCTTGATGTGAAGTCTCACTCAACCGTAGTTCAGTTGGATGGGGATGTGCTCAAGCGTCTATCTTACGACGGGAAATTGATAGATTTTAAGAAAGATTTTCTGGCACAGATTGCCAACCAAGCTACGGCTATAAAAAAAGCTAAGAAGTTAACTAAGGTCACTCCAGTAGTTGTATTTAGCGATGCCAAAGTGATTTTGATCAACAAAAAAAAGATTAGGGGTGCTTACGTCATGGAACTGGGCAATCTGGTATCAAGGTTGCAAGAACTCGATCGCACCTATAAAACTAGATAAGATTGGGAGAAATGAGATAAACGGCTACCTTGATATGTTTGACATCAACAAATTTGCACACAGCAGTACATCCCAGACTTGCACTAGCATCTAACCCACATTCCGCACCCCCAACAGGCCCACACGCAGTTGGGGTGCCTCTTGAGAGTCCTTAGCCCAAGATAATAGTCAGTAAAAATACCCTGAATTCTGTGTCAGGAGCACATCAACCAGTTAGAGGACTCTCAAAATTGACCTTACGGGCATGATTCATATCTTTTTAATCTATAAAAACTCAAAAATCTAGTTCTAACTCAATACGGTTCAGTTAAGGAAAATTGTAACGCAAATGTTGGGCGGAGTGAAACCGAGGGTTCGTTCCACGGGCCCAACCTACGCACGATCGGTTTTTTTAGCACTAACCCAAGCGTATTGGTGGAACATCTTCCTCCCTATTCTCCAGAGTTACAACCAGCCGATCGGTTATGGAAATTGGTGGATGAACCGTTGGCTAATACTTGTGTTAAAACTATAGATGAACTCGAAACAATATTAGTTGAACGAGGTCGGTTGATCCAGGAGAATATGCAGGTATAAATTCGGAATCTAACCAACTATCATTGGTTAAGCTATGACTAATTTGTTTCAGACTTTTGAAAGCCGGATTCCGTATAATGTGCCGCCACAGGTTCAACAAGTTATTGAGAATAAAGTGGACAGCCAGTGATTAGGTTTCAACAAGCTTGGTTGACAGCCCCGCAAATTCGCCGCCGGGAGTCACCCCGCCAGCTTTTTGAGTACATTTGCACCGGGGAATTTCACTTTAAAAGTATGAGGGATTACAAATTAGGAATTATATTAGCTCTCTACTTTGCGGTAGCAATCCCTAACTTAGCTCCCTTAATTCGGCGTAATCGATCCATAACTTCCACCACATTTCCGTGATTGACGTTTTTATCCGCATTCAGCACAATTAATGAGCTCGGATTTGACCCCATTACCTGTCGCACTGTACTCTCAATCTGCTCTAAGTTGACTAACTTTTTATCAACCATTAATTTTCCCCGATCATCAATGGTGACGGTAATTTTAGCAGGCGAGTCCTGAACTTGAGAGGTTGAGGCTTTCGGTAAATTTACGGGCAAACCCTCGGATTTGGATAAAGACAGAGAGGAAACAATTAAAAACGTCAATATGGCGAAGACCACATCAATCATTGGCACGATGTTAATCTGGGGAATACTATCAGGTTCATCGGGTAGGCGCATAATTAGATTCTCTTGGTAATTTTTCGTAGCGGTGACGGTACAATAGCTCTAACTGGCCTCCAGCTTCCTGAATAAAAGCAAGCTGCTGTAAGTAAAACCCGCGAAACATATTGGCAAATAAGAGTGTAAAGATTGCCACAACTAACCCTATTGCCGTAGAGACGAGGGCTTCGCTAATCCCAGAAGTAACGCCTGCAGCATTGGTGCCCGTGGCATTCCCCAGTTTGAGCGAGGAAAAGGTGGTAATTAACCCCAAAACTGTTCCGAGCAACCCAAATAGTGGGGAAAGGCTGATAATGGTGTCAAGTATTGTATTGAATCGCTTCAGGATAGGGATTTCTGCCTGAGCGCCACTCTCTAGGGCCAAACGAAATTCTTCGATGTTGGGCGAGTCTAATTCTAAAGCTTCTAAAAAAATCCGGGCTAGGGGCAAATCGCCGTTTACTTGTAACTTTTTGATGGCGGAATCGGGGTTTTGACTGTAAAGCTGTAGCACTTCTCGCACCACTCGCCGCTGCCGCCGATTTACCCTAAACCAAAAGGCAAGACGCTCTACGATCAGCGCGACTGCTGCGATTGAGGAGGCCAATAGCGGCCAAGCAACAATGCCTGCGGCGCGAAAAATGTAAATGAAAGCATCCATTGATTTGTACTCTCGCTAGCTCAGTTGAATGATCGCAAGCTGCCTAATGGTGCAATTAGATCGAAGGCTGGTAGAGTTTCTGCGTCAAGTCGGCACAAGTGATTCAGACTGCGAATTGTTTCACTCAAGCGCGATCGCGATCGCAAGCGCGATCGCAAGCGCGATCGCACTACCTGTATGTGACTATCTTCGTCTGTACCCAAAATGCTCCTACTGCGATCTCGACCGAGATCGCGACAGATTGTTCTGCCAGTGCTTCTTTGCTAAATATTTGCGTTAGGACTTGACAATAATCTTCAATAATTTAAAAGATTCTCAACTAGGTTTCCACAAAATTTAGGGTTTGTCAAGTCATGCTCCACCCTGTTAAATAACAATGTGCTATTCAATGCTTATCTGAAATTATATTTACTTATTAATCAATTTTTAGGAAAAGCTTGAGAATGTGGAAATTTGTTGGTAAATTATGGGCTAGAGTATTGCGGTTAAGGCATTTTGGAACCTAGCCCTGCCCGACTCCGAACATTGACAGCACCCAGGAGAGCGACGTAGACGCCCCCAAAAGAAATGCTGAGGGGTAGCCTCTAGTCGCAATCTCAAAATTAAATAATGAAAATTAATTGCAAGAGTCTTGAACAGGGTGACAGTCTTCTTATAGGATGGGTAGGTTCATCATTGATAGCAAGCTCAACCCGCAGTTGGTAGCTTGTTTCGGGTTATGTCGGGGAGCCAGCGAGGATGTTGCCATCCATAAAGGAGAGTGAGAAGGCATGAGTTTTTCAAATATTTCGGCGACGCAAAGACAACAACAAGAAGAAGCTCTCAAAAAAGTTCTGGCGATCAGTCTGTTAGCCTCAACCTTACTGCACGGTGTCGCGCTGCCGTTGAGCCTCAAGTTCGTCAAACCTGCTGAATTTGCAGAGGATGCAATTGAAATTGTTGTGCTTGATGAGCCCAAAGTAGAGGAAACCGAGCCAGAGCCGACTATTCCAGAAAAGGCATCTCCCCCGCCTGACACGTTCAAACCAGAACCGCCACCAGAGCCAGCTCCCGCAGAGGAGCCACCGGTAGCGACAACGCCCCCGCCGATTCCAGAGGAGCCACCGGTAGCGGCAACGCCACCGCCGATTCCAGAGGAGCCACCGGTAGCGGTAACGCCACCGCCGATTCCAGAGGAGCCACCGGTAGCGGCAACGCCACCGCCGATTCCAGAGGAGCCACCGGTAGCGGTAACGCCACCACCGATTCCAGAGGAGCCACCGGTAGCGGTAACGCCACCACCAGAGATTAAGAAAGAGCTGCCATTAACGGAAACTTCGCCACCAACTCCTATCGAGCCTTCCCCCCCACCTCAACAGGATTTCAATTCCCCAGAAACTCCTAAAACCCCGATCGCCAAGGAACCCGAAACCCCCTCGCCCGATCCTCCAAAAAGCGAACCACCCGTTACCGCCTCCCGCCCCAAGGGTGCTGAAAGTTCCACAGACTTTACAAAAGATGCTGGAAATCCCAACTCCTCCGACAGCCCTGAAAAAAATAACCCGCTCTCCTCGTCTGCTTCGGCGGGTAGCGGGGAGCCTTCTGATGAGCCATTAAATCCTTCTTCCGGGCCCATACAGCGATCGCCCGCGGCGGGCTCGCCAGTCACAGCTACTAGGCCAGGAGGCGGTGGTAACTCTGGAAATGCGATCGGCGATCTCACAAACCCCTCCTCCTCTGATAGCCCCGGAGGAAGTTCGTCGAACTCACCATCCGGTGCCAGCAAAAATGGCGACATACCTTCTGATGAGCCATTTGCGGCTGGTTCGGGGCGATCGCCCCGAACACCTGCGGCTCGGTCGCCAGTCACGGCCACCAGGCCAGGAGGCGGGGGAAATTCTGGAAGTGCGATCCCAGATGTAGGAAACCTCCCCTCCTCTGGTAGCCCGGTCGGAAGTGGGTCGAACTCATCACCCGGTGGAGGTGGAAATGGCGGCGGGGGTTCGTCAGGGCCATTTGGCAGCGGTTCGGGGCCGATGCCAAAACAGACAAATCCAGTCCGAGGGGGGAGTCCTTCGCGCCCGAACGGCGCGCCTCTGGTCACTTGCATTAGTGGCTGCGGTAAACCTGAATATCCGATCGCAGCCAGAGAAGAAGGACGCCAAGGCCAAGTGGAACTCATTTGTGACATTGACCCCAATGGTAAGACATCCAACATCAAGATATTGACTCCTAGCAAATACAACGACTTGAATCGCGCCGCGATGAAACAAGTACAAGAAAGGAAATATGCGCCATCAGAGAGTGGCATTTCAGGAGAAAGAATAGTCATTATCTTCCGGCTCGATGACTAGGGATTTTTTTGAAACTCTAGCAATTTGGCTGGGGATTCTATAGCACCCTCCAAGGAATAGCAAAGTTAAAAGTTGAATTTTTTGTGAATTATGAATTTGGGAATGTCGTCAGCAATATTAAGTAAACTTCAGCGAGTTGGACTCGCTCTCTTACTTGGTTCCAACTTGGGAATGGCTTTATTGTTTGCCAACCCTCACAGCGCATTGGCAGGAGTAATTACTTTACCCGATGGCGGACGTTGCGAGGGAGAATTGAGTGAGGGCAAACTCAGCGGCCCCGGCATCTGTCAATATGCCAACGGCGATCGCTACGAAGGCCAATTTCTCAACGGCAAACCTCACGGTCAAGGCATTTATACCTTTAAAGAAGAAGGTCGATACCAAGGAGAATTTGCCTTGGGTGAATTCAACGGTCAAGGTGTCCGGGAATTTGCTAACGGCAACCGCTACGAAGGAACTTTCAAAAACGGTGAGTTCGATGGTACAGGCACTTTTACCTCAACTAACGGCATTCGTTACGAAGGCTCTTTCACGAGTGGTTCCCCTAGCGGTCGAGGGGCTTTTACCTTCACTAATGGTACTCGTTGCGAAGGAGATATTAAAGAAGGAAAAGTTAACGGCAAAGGCGTCTGTGAATATGCTAATAAGAACCGCTACGAAGGAGAGTTGCTGAATAACTTGCCTCACGGACAGGGAATTTATACCTTTGCTGAAGGAGGTCGTTATGAGGGGCAATTTAGTGAAGGGCAGTTTCACGGTAAAGGGGTTCGCGAATATCCGAACGGCAACCGCTATGAAGGAGAGTTTGTCAAGGGCAACACTCAAGGTCAGGGGTTGTTTACTTTTAAAGAAGGGGGACGTTATCAAGGGCCGTTTGACAATGGAGAATTTAGTGGTGAAGGTGTCCGTGAGTTCGCCAATGGAAATAGCTATAAAGGCACTTTTGTCAAGGGTAAGATGAGCGGGAAAGGAGTTTACATTTTTGCGAATGGCGATCGCTGCGAAGGCGAATTTAGCGATGGTCAGTTCAACGGCAAAGGTACTTGCATTTACGCCAATGGCGATCGCTATCAAGGTGAATTCCTCAACGGGCAAAAACACGGGCAAGGTTCTTATCTATATGCAGATGGAACGAAGGTAGAGGGAAATTGGCAACAGGGGCAGCTCCAAAAATAATTGTTTTTCCTTTGACGCGCCACTCTCCTTCTGAAAAAGCAGTGAACCAATTTTAAGAGA
This sequence comes from Microcoleus sp. D3_18a_C4, assembly GCF_036702415.1. Classification (NCBI taxonomy): domain Bacteria; kingdom Bacillati; phylum Cyanobacteriota; class Cyanophyceae; order Oscillatoriales; family Microcoleaceae; genus Microcoleus; species Microcoleus sp. D3_18a_C4. Next base: position 71,729 of record NZ_JAUBTI010000015.1, read on the forward strand.
ATTGGGCTAGGTTTTTATTCCCTTTGGATCTCAAGCGGAGTTAGATACCCTGCTAGCCCCAGGGCTGTTTCATTCTCGCGGGCGATCGCGTCTAACTCTCGATAAGTCAAACTGGCGGTTTCAGTTTTTCCGTCTAACAGAAATGTATATTTCTGCTCTGGTTGGTGTAATGCTCTGTTTTGTAGGAGTTCTACTAAATTGGTACAACTTTCGGTGAGTTGGTTTCCCTGAATGCTTGCGTCACTCATCGATTCTTTTTACCTATAAATCTTGTTTGCAGTACGCCAACCAGTTGGGTCAAATTCTTTCCACATAGACTTTCTGTGAACAGTTGTTGGGCGTTACGACTCTGGCATCAGCGCGTTTGAGTCTTCAATCCGGGTATGAGCGCTTGTTTTCACGTTTTGTTGTCGATCGGGCTGTTCGGCTGCAGGCTCCGGGGCGATTTCAGTCCGAGCCAGCTTCGATATCAGCTTCAGGGGCTTTACGGCTATCGACTTTAAGCATATTAGGCTAGATGACATTTATTATCAAGAGTTGTCAACAAAGTTGTTGACTCTTCTCGTTTCCTATATGACAATCTTTTCTAACTCTGGTCATAGCATTTTAGGCGGGCGTTTGTCTGGTTCTGACCATCAACCATAATAGGCACCTGGTGTGCAACTAGTATAAGGGGTGACACCCCCTATCTAAAAATGCAATAATTTTTCATTAGTTAACTCTTGACAGATGCAAGTGCTCTGTTATCTAATTAAGGCACTTTCTCATTAAGCGCCCCGCGATTACTTCCTTTAACCGAAGAAGCTGCCAACCGTGGGCGATCGTCCAGAGCGCCACCGGACTGAGGCTTTCGCCCTCACGCGCCTCCTGTATTCCCAGACAAAGGCCACTAGCGACGGGAGAATCGGATCGAACTGCGCCCGACAACTGGGCCGGATCTTCCGCAGGTCAGTTTCAAGAGGCACACAAGAGCAGCAACGCTGCCACAAATCATGTTGTGCAAGCAACGCAAACCACATATCCGAAGTTCCATTAATTGTTGATTCAAGAGTAATGAATAGATCGCAGAAATTATTAAATAGCCTTGGGCTGGCAGGAGTCGTGTCGGCGTTAGTCGCTGGGCCGGCGTGCGCTTCCAACATCGCGCAGGTGACGGGCGTTCGCCTCAACCCCACGTCAGAAGGCATTGAAATCATCCTAGACACTGAAGATGGAAGACCCCTGCAAGTCTTCAGCGCCAGCTTTGGCGAAACTTTACAAGCTGATGTCATCACCGCTCAACTGCGACTACCGGGGGGAAATGAGTTTCGTCAAGACAAGCCTGCTGCCGGAATTGCTTCTGTCACCGTTACTCCTTTAGATAACAACAGCATCCGAATCAAAGTCGTTGGCGAGAGGGGTCAACCAGTGGCACAGGTGATTCCTAACGCTGCGGGTCTGATTCTCAGCTTAAAACCCACCTCGGAGATGACTGCTCGCCCGTCTGCACCTGCTCCTACAACACAGGCACCAGGTACACCCGGAGAACCCTTGCCGCCGACAGGGCAGTCGGTAGAGATACCCGCAGAACCCTTACCGCCTACAGCGCAGCCACCTGGGACACCAGGAGAACCCTTACCGCCTACAGCGCAGCCACCTGGGACGCCCCCAGAACCCTTACCGCCTACAGCGCAGCCACCTGGGATACCCCCAGAACCCTTGCCGCCTACAGCGCAGCCACCGGGGACACCCCCAGAACCCTTGTCGCCTACAGCGCAGCCACCAGGCACACCACAGGCGGGGAGAGACCCGATTGAAATTGTCGTCACTGCAACACGAACCTCAGAAAGAGTGACAAACGTGCCGCGCTCTATAACGGTGATAGACTCAGAAGAACTTCGGCAGCAGGTAGGGCCATCGAGAGATATCGGGGAAGCTCTGGCAAATCAGGTTCCCGGTTTCGCGCCCCCGAATCAAACTACTGCCACTTATGGACAAACTTTGCGGGGTCGCGACGTTTCTGTTCTGATTGACGGCGTGCCGCAAACGACCAATCTTCAATCTTTTGTCAGAGATTTTAGAAACATCGATCCCAGTGCGATCGAGCGCATTGAAGTAGTGCGGGGGTCTACCGCAATCTACGGCGCTCAGGCTACAGGTGGCGTGATTAATATTATTACTCGTCGGCCAACTGAGGAAAGGCTAACTGCTGTGACTGAAGTGGGCGTCAGTAGCGCTTTAACAAACACAGAAGATGCTTTAGGCTTTAACGCTCAGCATACGATGTCTGGTCGAAGTGGCAATTTCGATATGACCGGCACTGTCTCGCTCGCCAGAAGTGGAGCTTTTTACGATGCCCAAGGCGATCGCATTCCCTTTTTTGAACTCGGCGGAGATAGCAGCACCCTCTTCAACGTCATGGGCAAAGTCGGGGTAGATTTGGACACCCAACAGCGGCTGCAACTAACTGTCAATCACTATCGGGAAACTCAAGATCCCAATGTGCTCGGAGACTCTAGCGTTGACGACCAGGAAGGACGGCAAAAAGCCCGCGCCATCCGAACCGGAAATTTGGATATCGCCGGGGAAACACCGGGAAATAGGAATACACTCCTCAACCTAAGTTACACCAACCAAAACCTTTTTGGCAGCAGCCTTCAAAGTCAAATTTACTATCGAACGCATTCCAATGTAGGTGTTCCTTCAGATTACCGCACGTCCGATTTCTTTGGGCCGTTTGTCGGTGTTACTCGTTCGCGCACCAACACCGAACAAATAGGAGGAAGGCTGGCGATCACCACTCCTTTATCGCGTGCCGAAAATCTTCGATTAACTTGGGGTTCTGACTATGTTACTGAAGATAGCAGACAGCGTTTCGACCTGTACGACACGGAGAGATTTGACGCAAGTGGGGGCCGGGTTTACCGGAAAATCTCCGAGCGTCCTTTCGTTCCTCCTTACACTTATGACAGCCTTGGCCTTTTCGGTCAATTGGAATGGAATATTGACGATATCGTCATTCTAAGTGGCGGGATACGTCACGAACGCGCCGGGTTAAACGTCAATGATTATACCACTTTTAACGAGCGCCAGATCGAAGGAGGCGATCGCAAATTTAACGCCACCCTATTTAATACAGGGGCTGTCTATAAAATTAATGACAACTTCAACATATTTGGCAACTTTTCTCAAGGTTTCTCAGTTCCAGATTTCGGCCGCATCCTCCGCCAACCCCCCGACAATTTTGTCGGAATTGAATCTTCGTTAGAAGTAACTCAACCGCAAAAAGTCAACAACTACGAAATTGGCATTCGAGGAGGGTGGCGAGCGGTGCAAATGTCGCTTGCCGCTTTTTACAATACCTCGGATCTAGGAATCAGTTTTCAACCAGTTGGCAACACAGGCCGCCTGGAACTCATCCGCGCCCCAGAACGCATTTACGGCTTAGAAGGGACTGTGGATTGGCAACCTGGACGAGCATGGTCGATCGGCGGGACTGCTACTTATATTCAAGGCGAATATGAGGAGGACAACCGTTACATCGCGATCGATAGCAGCCGAATTCCACCGCTCAAGCTAACAGCTTATGTTCAAAACGAAACTTTGCCGGGATGGAACAATCGTTTACAGTTATTATATTCTGGAAATCGCGATCGGGCCTTCAAAGACGGCTCGGATGGCGGCCCGATTAGCAGCTATCTCACACTGGATTACGTCAGCGCGGTTAAAATTGGCTCTGGGCTGCTACAAGTCAAAGTCGAGAATTTATTGAATAATCAATATTTTCCCGTGCTCTCCCAATACTTAGCTGGATTTGGCTCGGACACCTCTAATTATGCAGGCAGAGGTTTGACTCTCAGTGTTAATTACCGCCTTAACTGGTAATTACAGCAGATTGCAGGTTTAGGAGGTAGATTCAATATCCCCCGTAGGGACACTCCAAGAACCCATTGGTGTCAATTTAACGTCAAACCGACAGTCCGGCAGGGGTTTAAACCCCTGCCTCAAAGCTAAAGTCCTCTAAAAGAGGACTGAAGGACTCATACCAAATCCGGGTTAAAAACCCCTTTATTGCTGGAGAGGGGGAGAGGGGGAAAAATTAGCTCGCCAGTTCAAAAAGGGGGTGAGTAACCCGGATTTAGTATCATTAGTCCTCTTGAGAGGACTTTAGCTATTAGACAGGGGTTTCAACCCCTGGCGGACTCGCGGGCCCACTAACGGACTTGAATGAGAACAGTTAACGGCTTTGAGAAAAATTTCGAGATGAAGTTCCGCAAACTCGCATTCAAACTGCACTTGTATTTGGGGTTGGTGGTAGGAATATTTCTAGCAGTAATTGCTTTAACCGGCAGCTTGCTGGTTTTCGGCCCCGAAATCGAGCGGTTCTTCAATCCCCAACTCCTGCAAGTAATTCCTCAAGCCGAACGCATACCGCTGGAAAATGTCCTGCAAATTGTCCAAAAAGCTTATCCGCAAAATCAAGCTCTTAGTATTTTGCTGCCGCGAGCAGCGAAGGAAGTTTGCCAAGTTTCGATGCTTTCAAAGAGTGAGGAAGTAGTTAGCGTTTATGTCAATCCTTACAGCGGAGAAATTAAAGGTGCGCGCCTTTGGAAAGACAGTTTTACAGGTTTTATTTTGACGTTACACGCAGAATTAGCGGGAGGAGAACTCGGTCATTTTTTTGTAGGCATTTGCGGTCTAGTAATGCTAGGACTAACTTTTACTGGCTTGGTATTGTGGACGGGTTGGCGCAATTTGGCTCGCGGATTCTCTATTAATTGGAAAGCTCACTGGCAGCGGACTGTATTTGATTTACATAACGTTTCTGGCATTGTATCGGTCGCTTTTCTCATACTAATTTCCGCTACAGGGACAGCGATAATTTTTTACGCGCCGGTTGAATCGACTCTGTATTGGCTAACGAATGAAAAGCCACAGCCAGCATTGACTTCTCATCCCCACTCTAGCAGTTCGAGGCAAAACCTTGATGAAATATTACACCAAGTTAATACCGTTTGGCCGGAAGCTACAACCACTTTTATTTCTCTGCCTTTGACGCCTGAAGCAATTTTTAAAGTACGGAAAAAATTTCCCAACGAGCCGCACCCAAACGGGGTTAGCACCATTTATATAGACCAATACAGCGGCAAAATATTGCAGGCTGACAGTGTAAATTCAGCTTCTGTAGCAAATCGAATTCTCAGCTCGCTTTATCCGCTACATATTGGCAGCTATGGCGGAATTTACTTGCGACTGGCACACGCGATCGCAGGATTAGCAGCGTTTGTACTGTTTGTTACGGGTGTACTGATGTGGCGACAGCGGCATTTGGTGAAATTTTACCGCAATCAGGCGAGACAGCAATATGAAGAATTATCTCCACTTAGCCAGCAATGGCCTTGGTTTTAATGAGAGCGGCGTGGGATTTTATGCGGGTCTCATTCTCCTGCCTAAAAACCCCTAGCCTCGGAATTTTAAATCCTATTAATCGCGTATTTCATGCAAAAATTTATGCAACTCTGGCTGGGACAAACTGCTTCGATGATTGGCAGTGCTATGTCCGCGTTTGCGCTGACTGTTTGGATTTGGGAGTCCACAAGTCAAGCGACGGCTTTGGCTTTGTTGATGTTTATGAACAAGGTGATACATCAATTAGGAAAGTAGCCGCCAGATTTGATGTAAGTAAACGGTTTTTCTTCACGGGGTGACAATGCCGTCAAAACGTCCGTATCATCAGGGACATAGCCCTCAAACCCCTCTGAAAAAATGGTAGCTTGTTCCGTCTTATTGCCATTAATTCCTCAATCATTTTTTCACAACATTCTATTCCTATTACCCAAAAATGACCATACAATCCCATCCAAAAACTACTATGTCGGCGTATAGTTCGCGGTTCTTCTTTGATGCGCCCCACATATTTTTGAATACCCATTTTTTTAGTTGTCTTTGGAAACAATTTTGGTAAAATGGAGGTAACATTGTATATAGATGGGGTTGCTTATAAAATTTACCCCATCTTTTTTTACCATAAATCGGTCTAACCTTTGTTAGCTATGGGTCAAGACGGGGTTGTCACCCCCTGAACTATCTGCCTTCATCTGCGTTCATCTGGGGTTTCCTTCTTGCATCAAAGATTTAGGCAAGAAGTTTAATGAAAAAAAAGGAAGGGGAAAAAAGGTTTATATAGCAATCCTAAATGATTATACTCGTTACCAGGCTCTGCCTGGTAACGCATATCCGGAGGAAGAGCCTCCATTGTCGCAGCCGAGGCAGAGCAAGAGTGACATCGGTTCCCAGGCAGAGCTTGGGAACCAGTTAACCAGTTATTGAAACTGATTTAGGATTGCTATAGTAAGGAATTTAGTCATTAAAAAGGTAAAGGATCTGGTTCTGACGGTAAGAGGCTTACGCCAGTATAAGCTGATTGGAGTCGATCAAAAATGTATTCAAAAGCTTCTTCAAAGTGTCTGGGTTCATCAATGAGAATCTTGAATTCGTGACCCCAAGGATAAACGGTGACAATGAAATTGTCAATAACTTTGTTAACACTCAAAGATATTTCGACTGTTTCGCGATCGCCATTTTGGGGATTTTCTGGATTTTCGCAAACATCGATCGCACCATCAAAATACAGAATGCCATTGTCATCAAACTTCTGATTTTGGTTGTGAATCGGGCATTCCAAATAATCGCTCATTTGCTTGATAAAAATTTCACTAAAATCCTGACAAGCTTCGCAGGATTCGCGGTATGCTTGCCGGGATGCTGCGTAAGCTTTGCAAAGTTCCTCAAATTTAGACATAGAAATTACCAGTGTTAACTGCCCAACATATCAAGTGTGAGAGCGCAATCGCAATATTTTCAACAAGGTGTTGAATTGATCGGGTAAAGGTGCGATCGCCTCTATTAATTCTCCTGTTACGGGATGCTGCAATGTCAGCCGCCATGCGTGGAGGGCTTGTCCGGTTAAATTGACGCCGATGGAACGGTTGGAACTGTACATCGGGTCGCCGACAATGGGATGTTTTATCTCCGCTGTATGCACGCGAATTTGATGGGTGCGGCCGGTTTCTAATTGATAGTGCATTAAGCAATAGTTGCCGATTCTTTCTTTGATTGTCCAGTGAGTAACTGCGGGGCGACCGCCTTTTTCTACTGGTACTACCGCCATTTTTTTGCGGTCTGTGGGATGCCGCCCGATGGGTAGGTCTATTGTGCCTGTTTCGGTGTTGGGAGTCCCGTAAACTATGCCTAAATACTCGCGGCGGGCCGTTTTGGTTTTGAGTTGGGCTTGCAGGTGTTGGTGGGCTATGTCGGTTTTGGCGATCGCGATCGCACCTGTTGTATCTTTGTCTAATCTGTGAACGATTCCCGGCCGCTGAACTCCGCCTATTTCTGCTAGGGGACAGTGGGCTAAGAGGGCGTTGACTAATGTACCGTCTGCGTGTCCGGCGGCTGGGTGGACGACTAATCCCGCTGGTTTGTTGATGATAATTAGGCTGTCGTCTTCGTACAGGATGTCTAGGGGAATTGCTTCGGCCTGCAACTTTGTGGGCTGGGTTTCAGGTAAAGTGAGGTGGATGCGATCGCCCGTTTTTACTGATATTTTTTTCGATGTGCAGGTTTCGTCGTTGACTTTGACGTTACCTTGTGATATTAGGGTTTGGATTCGCGATCGGGATAAGTCCGGTATCTGGTTTGACAGCCAAATATCTAATCGCTGATTGACATTACTGCGATCGAATTCCTCTGTATTTTCTACTGTGTAAATCTGTGCCGCAGTGTCTGTTTCTATCATTTACTTTCTTTGGTAATCGGTAATCGCTAATTTAAAATCGATCGATTTGTATGCAGTACATATCTTGTAGGGGTGGGTTTCACCCATAATAATTGCCTAAAACCAATAATCTCGTAAACCCGCCCCCACGAACACGGTAAATCGAAATCTACATCTTTCAAGATACAAGAGACTGGTTTCACCGACAATTATCGCAGTGGCCGCACTGCATAGATTTCGCCTCATTTGCAAACCCAAAAGCTTGCAGCAAAAATTGCCACCTGCACTCGCGATGTTTCAAATATTTTACCATTTCTTCCGCTGCGGTAAAGTTTGATTTTTCCGCTTTTTGCTGGGGAGATTTATTGATCGCATAATTAAAAGGATCTTGCCATGTTAATTGTCCGCTGCTGTGCAAGATTGAAAGGGCGATCGCACTTTCGGGAAATTCGCGGGAAACAGCTTCTATATCGCCTTTAACTGGCAGTTTTTTTGCTAATTGCTGAGCTTCTCGGTATTGCGATCGCAATTTATCTTGAAAAAATTGCCCTCTTTGTTTATCTTCGGAATAAAGCAAACCCGTCGGTTCGCTAATCAGTGTCAGGGCGATCGCCGGTTTGCCGTCGCGTCCGCCTCTACCAATTTCCTGAATGTATTCCGATAATAGCAAAGGTGCTTGATAATGAACAACCCACCGGACATCGGGCTTGTTAATTCCCATCCCAAATGCTGAGGTACAAGTCACGAACTTAAGCTCATTGTTCAGCCAAGCTTTTTCTATTTTTCGTCGTGATTCTGGACTTAAACCTGCATGATATGCTGCTGTTTCATAACCTGCTTCTTTCAACAAATCTGCCAAGTTCTCGCTATCTTTTCTAGTGCGGACATAGACTAAACCTGCTTGTTTTGGTCGAGCTTTAATAAAATTTAATAACTGCTGCTTGCGTCCTCTCGGCGTCCAGACTGTCTGCACTTGCAGGTGTAGATTAGAACGGTAGGGACTTAGCAGAAATGCTTCGGGCTTTTGCAGTTGCAAGACATTTTTGATTGTTTGCTGTGCTTCCGGGTTGGCGGTAGCGGTAAAAGCTGCGATCGCAATTTTACTATTTGCTGGTTTAGCTTTCAACAAAGCCGGCCGCACTGTTCCCAAACGGCGGTAAGCTGGTCGAAAAGTATCACCCCACTGCACTAAACAGTGAGCTTCATCTAATATTAAACCGTTGATTGGGATGTGCGGCTGACTGATAATTTCCCAAACAGGTTTGCTGAGTAATGTTTCGGGAGACAGGTACAGCAATCTTAATTTGTTTTGTTGCAGCGACTGCATAGTTTGTCGGCGCTGCTGTGTTGGCAATTGACTGTGGAGGAGGGAAGCGGGAAGATTGCGATCGCGCAATTCTTGCACTTGATTTTCCATCAGTGCGACTAACGGCGAAACTACCAAAGTTAAGCCTGTTTGCAACAAAGCTGGCAGTTGAAAGCAGATGGATTTGCCACCACCTGTCGGCATAATTATAATTGTATCTTTTCCGGCTAATAAACTACCGACGATTTCTCCTTGCGGCGGTCGGAAGTCGTCGTATCCCCAAATTTTTTGGAAGGCGGCGCGGGCTTGATTTAATGTTAGTTCTGGTTTAAAGTTCATTTGACTCAGTTAAAAAACTTGTATGGTTTCGCCACAACTAACGAATTTTTGGCAAATTCGGATCTTTTCGACAAGTCGAGAGTGGTAATTGTTCACCACCTTGTATCGTGGTAATTCTCATTCGATTTCTATCTGTCACCACATTTAAACAAGCACAGCCATATCCATAATTAACATTAGTTTTAACATATTCATCGTCGTTAAAAGGAGGAATAGTGTTCATTCCTCCGGCTTGATATCCCCCTTGCGCCGAGATTGTCCACTGAGCATCTTTGTCTTTGAGATACCAATTAGCAGGCGTGGGATTTATTAACCATCCGCACCTGGTTTCAGCCGCTTTTGCAGGAATAATAACCAGCGAAAAAGATGAGATAATTGCAGGTATCAACCACTTTATTTTCATAGCTTTACATCCTAATTTTTGAGCGACAATCATACAGGAATTACGCGCTTCGAGAAAAGAAACAGAAACCGGGTTTTTTAGCGAATCTGCGGGTGACAACGAAATATTGTCGCAAAAACCTGGTTTCTAACTACCTGCGCGTAAGTCCTGTCCAAAATCCAAAATCCAAAATCCCCTAAGACTCCTCGCCGTCTCGGCGGCCGAGCTCGTACACGCCGCCACCAATACAGGCGATCGTACCCATAGATACTGCCCAACCAGTGCCCAGAGACAATTCGACGCCCCAATTGCACAATCCCCCCGCAATCAAAAAGGGTACAATGCTCAACAGCGAAGCGTAAAACGCATTTTGGGCTTCTCTGGCTTGGCGGGTTCTTTCAAACTCGGCTTCCGAGGTGTAGAGGGATCTCTCGGCAAAATTCATCCAGCGGTTCAGTTGCAGGATTACCCATTCTGTGAGGGGCGACAGGCCCCAGTATAGGGCCAAAGACCACAAGGACGCACCGGCGATCGCAGTTGCGTCTATGGCAAAGCTAAAGGGAAAAATTTCAGTAAGCATTGCTTGATGTTTGTGATGAATTTGAGATTTTGGACGGCATCCAAAATCCCCGAACTTAACTATAGTGTCAAGCAAAAGCTCGATCGAATTCAACCGCAGCACGAATTTCCAATTTTTTTTATCACCCCTGGGCATTTACCCGGAAGCCTTGACACGGGTTTTGGATGGAGTAAGATACACGTTGTTATTAAACTGATTCGCGATCGCGGGTAGAGCTCAAAGCCAATCTTGCAGCGAATTGGCATAACTTACATTTTGCACCCTTCTCAGAAACGGGCAAGATGCCCGTTCCACAAAGAATGATTTTTTTGTGGGGAGTAGGGGTTGGGCCGGAAAGCCCGCCCCTGAAAGCTTTATTGACAAGGGTGCAAGATGTGAGCCTAACAGACAACGCACACTCCCACACACATTTAACTTTGAGCCGTGAAAAAAATCCTGCAAGACTCTAGAGGCCCGCTGACGGCAAAACGCTTTTTTCGTTTCAGACAGATGCTGCTGCTGGCACTTTCGATCGGCATTGTGTTGATCAGCCCTTATTTGCAGCAGCAGGTGGTCAAAGCTCAGTCAGGCTTACCAAGCAGAGTAGCGACGGGTAATTTGTGGCAAGAAGCTTCTTTTCCAGTCGAAAACTTTGAAACATACACTTCCCCCTTCGGCCCCCGTGGCGGGGATTTTCATTACGGTTTGGACTTGGCTGCCCCGGAAGGCAGCTATATCCGCAATTGGTGGGGCGGGCAAATTGTGGAAGTTTGGGAAGATGGCCGATGCGGCACTGGTATGATCGTGCGATCGGGAAATTGGGAACATATCTACTGTCACCTCAGAGGCCGAGTGCTAACGGCTAACGGCGGACGTTATTATACCGATCGCGAAGGTACTTTGCAAATTTGGCAAGGTCAAACAGTGCCTGCGGGTGCGAGAATTGCCAGAGTTGGGATGACAGGCCGCACGAGTGGGCCTCACTTGCACTGGGGATTGAAGTACGGAGGCCGCTGGGTAGACCCGGCTTTGGTTCTCCGGGAAATGTACGCGCAACAATCTTAAACAGTTGACTGTTGACTGTTGACTGTTGACTGTTATTACCAATAATATATTGTCCGGTTAAACACTTGTCATTGCGACCGTAGAGAAGCAATCGCAGAAACATTGCGATTGCTTCGTTTCACTCCCTGCGGACATATCGTAAGTGATTAGGCGGACATGAGATAACTAATGACCACTGCCAACTGCCAACTGCCAACTGCCAACTGACTCTTTACGTTGGTGCTAACTCTTTTTTTGTCAACTCGGTGTACCGCTCGACAATTTGGCGGAATTCGTCGCCGTCGATCGTTTCTTCATCCAACAACGCTTCGACAAGTTTGTCTACCAAAGCGCGGTTTTCGCGGATTATTCGGCGAGCTTCTTCGTAGCACTCAAAGGCAATTTCCCGGACTTGGCGATCGATCTTGATTGCCATGTCTTCGGAATACTCGGATCGCGAATTCCAGTTTTGGCCCAAAAACACCTCATTGTTCGGACTTTCCAAAGCCACAGGCCCCAAATCCGACATTCCATAAAGCGTTACCATCTCCCTCGCGAGACTGCTAACTTTTCTGAGATCACTACCAGCACCGGTGTCGATTTCAGCATCGCCATAAATTTCGGCCTCCGCCGCCCGTCCCCCCAAAGCTACTTTAATTCGGTTTAACAGCAAAGCCCGACTCCTTAAACCTTCGCTGTCGAGCATTTCGTCGTCGAGCACAAAGCTAGTAAAGCCTTCAATGCCACCGGAACGGGGAATAATCGTTACTTTTTCCACCGGGTCGGCATTTTTGAGCATGGTCGCGACTAGGGCGTGGCCAACTTCGTGGTATGCTGTCATCCACTTTTTCTTGCTGTCCAGCAGCGGGTTGAGGGTAAGCCCGATCGTGATCCGGTCGATCGCATCGTGAACTTCTAAGTTACTAATCGTGTCTTTGCGACGCCTCGCGGTGAGAATGGCTGCTTCGTTGAGCAAGTTTGCCAAGTCAGCACCGGAAAAGCCGGGAGTGCGACGGGCGATCGTGTCTAGGGCAACTTCTGGGTCGAGTTTTTTGTTGCGCGCGTGAACTTGCAAAATCCCCAAACGCCCTTTGTAACTGGGTAAATCTACCGTTACTTGCCGATCGAACCTGCCGGGCCGCAGCAGGGCGGTATCGAGCACGTCGGGCCGATTAGTAGCTGCAATCACAATCACGCCGCTGTTACCCTCAAACCCGTCCATTTCTGTCAGCAACTGGTTGAGAGTTTGTTCGCGTTCGTCGTTGCCGCCGCCGATACCAGCGCCGCGCTGCCTTCCTACGGCGTCTATTTCGTCGATGAAGACGATGCAGGGCGAATTTTCTTTAGCTTTCTTGAACAAGTCGCGGACGCGGGAGGCGCCAACTCCGACAAACATTTCGACAAATTCGGAACCGGAGATGCTGAAGAAGGGGACGGCCGCTTCGCCTGCGATGGCTTTTGCCAGCATTGTTTTGCCGGTGCCTGGAGGCCCAATTAACAGAACTCCTCTGGGAATTTTTGCGCCGATGGCGTTGAAGCGTTCGGGTTTTTTGAGGAAGGTTACGACTTCTTGAAGTTCTTCTTTAGCTTCTTCGATGCCTGCTACGTCGTCGAACATCACGCCGGTTTTGGCTTCCATTTGGAAACGGGCTCTGGATTTGCCGAAGTTCATGGCATTTCCTTGAGATTGGGTCGATCGGCGCAGGATTGCCATCAGCACTGCCAACACTGCAAAAATCACTAGCAAGTTTATTACTAAACTGACTGCCGCTGCGTTATCTGCTGTTTGTTTGACTTCAAAGTCAATCTTTTTGGCGCGGATTTGCGAGTACAGTTCTCGGTTGTTGTAGTCGAACAGACTAACTGATTGGGTTTGATCGCTTTTTTGATTTTTTAGCCTAACCTTGGCAGTTTTTTGAGTTTCGTCTACTTCGATTTTACTGACTTGCCCTTTTTCTATGTTGTCGATGAGTTGGCTGTAACTCATGGTGTTTGGCGCACTCTCGGCAAACACCGGGGTCGAGAGCAATATTCCTTGAGAAATCACCAAACTGCCCAGGATGCGCCAAAGATTCCGTCCTGGAATTGATTTTTTAGGATTCTGGCTCGACTTGTCTTTGTTTACAGCTAGATGCCCCAGCCATGCGTGTTTCCAAGAATTTTTCATATTGCTTTGCCCAAGGTTGAAGACTGCCAAGATTGACCGCTTGTGGTTTGCTACGTTCATTTATTTTAACAAGAGGGCGGGTGTTGAATGGGTTTATCTCTCACTGGATCTCCAGATACCCCTCTTGAGGGGGGTTTTGAATCCACGGCTTCCTCAAGAAACCGGGTTTTTTACGTAATCTGCGGGCTATAACCAAGGATTTTGCTCAAAAAACCCGGTTTCTGGGCCCCCTTCACTGAACTTACCCACGCATCCTCAAGAAACCGGGTTTTTTACGTAATCTGCGGGCTATAACCAAGGATTTTGCTCAAAAAACCCGGTTTCTGGGTTCCGTCGGTAAATCTCAAATCTCAAATCTCAAATCTCAAATCGATTGACCGAAAAGCGAGACACAAGCCCCCGGCTGTCTTACGTGGGGATAAGTCGGTAGCGGTTTCAACCGCCTTGAATATTTAGCTCGTGTTCTCTTGTATTTCTTGAAAAAACGTTCAGTCGATAACTCAAGAAAAGAGTAGAATAGGTCAAGGAGGTAAAGTAAGTGTTCAATCTGACCTACGAATTCAAACTTAAGCCCACAGTAGCACAAGTAACAATATTTGAAGATTGGCTAGAACAATGCCGTCGTGTATACAACTGGTCGCTGGCAGAGCGCAAAGATTGGTTTAAATCTCGTAGTTGTCAAATTAACGCTTGCTCAATTCGCGCTGAATATATAATTCCAGCCTCCGTACCCAGACCGACCTACGCCAGTCAGTGTAAGGGTTTAACTCAAGCTAGAGCAACTATACCAGCACTCAAAGCAGTTCAAGTGCACGTTCTGCAACAAACTCTTAAACGGCTTGAAGGCGCATTTGTAAATATGTGGGAACAAAAACACGGATTTCCTCGCTTCAAAAAAGTTGGGAAGATGCGATATGATTGTATTTCCTCAGATGGGAGTAGAACCTATCAAAAATAGTGCTGTTAAACTACCTAAGATTGGCTGGGTGCAGTTTCGCCAAAGTCGAGAAATACCAAGTGATGCAATACTAAAACAAGTGCGCGTAGTTAAGCGTGTGTCTGGCTGGTATGCAATGCTAGCTTTGCAATGGGACGTTTCAATCCCCGATATCATTCCACATGGAAACCCCGTGGGGCTTGATGTTGGCTTGACTAATTTTATTGCAACTTCGGATGGGCTTCTAATTAAACGTCCAAAGTTTTTTATTGATGCAGAACGCAAGCTTAAATTACTGCAACAGAGTGTCAGTAGAAAACGCATAGGCTCAAATAATTGGAAGAAAGCTCAGAAAAAAGTGGCACTGCTGCACGAGTACGTAGCCAACTGCCGAAAAGACTGGCATCGCAAGCTATCACACAAAATCTGCAATGATGCAGGGATGGTTTTTGTCGAGAATTTGAATCTGGTCGGGTTATCGAGAGGAATCTTGGGCAAGCATTGTTTAGATGCTGGTTTTGGTCAATTCTTCAACATTCTCGAACAAACTTGTTTTAAACGTGATGTGTACTTTCAAAAAGTAGATGCCAGAAAAACAAGTCAAATTTGTCCAAATTGCGGTACAGAAACAGGCAAAAAAGACCTATCAGAACGCACTCACAGTTGTTCAAGCTGCGGGTATATAACAGATAGAGATGTAGCCTCCGCTCAAGTAGTTTTAATTAGAGGACTTGCAGCCGTAGGGCATACGGTGAAGATGCTGGCTGAGGGTAAATTCATTGGAATCCCTGTGAAGCAAGAATCCCCCGGCTTCTAGCCGTAGGGAGTGTCAAAGTTGCCGATCGAACTTGCTATGTTAATCATACTCGTAATGAGTACGTTTTAGTAAAGCAGTTATTGTTTTTAAGCTTTATGGTAAAAATTGTCGGCATTGGTGGAAGTTTGCGGGCTGGCTCCTACAGCCAGTTAGCGTTGAATGTGGTAGCAGAACGGGCCGAGGCCCTGGGCGCGGAAGTTGAAATATTGGATTTGCGATCGCTCAATCTGCCCTTCTGCGACGGTGAGAATGATTATCTCGATTACCCGGATGTGGAAAAGCTGCGAAATGCGGTTAAGCAAGCCGACGGCTTGATTTTGGCAACGCCGGAGTATCACGGTAGCGTCAGCGGTGCTCTCAAGAATGCCCTGGATTTGATGAGTTTTGAGCATTTGGACGGGAAAGTTGCGGGTGCGATTAGCGTTTTGGGAGGGCAAGTTAACAGCAACGCACTCAACGATTTGCGCGTGATTTTGAGATGGGTGCACGCTTGGGTAATTCCCGAACAAATTGCGCTCGGACAAGCTTGGAAAGCTTTTAGTCCAGATGGTAAATTGTTGGATGAAAAACTGTCGGAAAGGTTCGACGAATTTGCTCGGAGTTTAGTAGAAAATACGCGGAAATTGCGAGGAATTTCTTAGCAGACGGCTTGCTTTCGCCAGGAGTCATTGGTAATTGGGAATTGGGAATTGGTAGTAACTAACCAATAACCAATAACTAATGACTATTGGTAATGGGTAAGGAGTAATTTGTATTGGTTATTGGCAATTGGTAATTTGTAGCAACCAACTACTGACTACTGACTAATGACTACTGACTAATGACTAATGACTAATGACTACTGACTACTGACTAATGACTACTGACTAATGACTACTGACTAATGACTACTGAGTTAAAATGGCATATCGATCATGTCTCCGAAAGGATGGGGTACGTCGATCGCCATTCTGCCGGGTTTTGACTCATATTTGTCTATCCACTTTTTGGCCAATTCCAAAGCTTCCTCCTCAGTCTTGGCATTTTGGACGGCGACGTGGCGGTTGCCGCGGCTATCCCAAACCTCGACGTAGAAGACTTTCTGGGATTGAATAATCCAACCTTTATAAGTGTCTGCTGGTTCCATAGTGAGAATCCTAAAATAATCGGGGGGGAGTTCCACAGGCGAGCTAATTGTAAATATTGCCCTGCATAAAATGAATTTTACGGGGGTTTCTATAGTATTTTTGGAAAAAAGTCAGTTTTACGGTTAACCTCATGACCCGACTCCTGAAGCAATTATTTAACTGGAGAAAATATCTCCAACCTTTAGCCGCGGCGATCGCGATCGCCCTAATCGCATCCCAGATGGCGGTATTGCCGGCATTGGCGACTGGCGTTTACGAAATGCCGGTGTTGTCGGCGGGCGATCGAACTTGGGTGTTCGACAAAGGCGACGTACTCAGCCGCAGCAGCGAAAGCAATATCAGCAGCGTGCTCGACAACCTGGAAAACAAAACAGGGAAACAAGTCCGATTTGTCACCATCCACCGCTTAGACTACGGCGAAACGACTGCAACTTTCACCGACCAACTGTTTGAACAGTGGTTTCCCACAAAAGAAGACCAGACTAATCAAATTTTACTCGTTCTCGACACTGTTACCAACAGTGCGGCAATTCGGACGGGGGAAGGGGTGAAATCCCTGCTAACCGATGAAATTGCCCAGAGTGTGGCCGGGGAAACAGTGCAAGTGCCGCTGCGGGAAGCCAATAAATACAACGAGGCATTTGCGGCTGCAAGTACGCGCATTGCAACTGTTTTGTCGGGCGAACCCGATCCGGGTGCTCCTGAAGTTGTTGACAACATTCAAGTTGAAGGCACGTTTAAAAAAGCGGAAGAAACAGACCAAGGTAATGCCACAGTTGTTGTGGTTGTGCTGTTGGTATTGGCGACAGTGATTCCGATGGTGACTTATTTCTGGTATCAAGGTTTTTCGTAATCGGTGCTGCTAAGTCCGATCGGTTGCCATTTTGTCAAGAAATTCTGGCAGGGCTGCACTAATCTTGAACGTATTCTCGATCGCTCAACAAAGCAATTTCTGCCCGTACAAATTCCCGTCCCAGATAAGCCGCGTGATCTAACATTGTCACAGGACAGGGGCGGGTTTCTTCTAGGATTTTGACACAAAGTTCTTTGGCGGTTCTGCCGGTAAAAAGTGTGGACTGAGTGCGTTCTACCTTGCCGCGGGCGGGGATGGGTTTGCCAGTTTCGGGATCGACGGCGAGGCCTCGATCGTCGATGATGTTGGTGAAATGTTTGGCACAAATTAAGCTGGTTTCGCGATCGAGATAGATGATGAAGTAGCCGCCTGGATCGAGGTCGATGTGGCGTTTGGATAGGTTGTCATCGATTGCGGTGAGATTTTCCAAGGTTTGACTCATGGTTGGTGAAAGAAAGTAGACAATAGCTGTGATTTGTTCTGCTATTTCTAGTTTAGTCGGCTGCGGGACAAGTTTGGGAGTTTTTGGGCGATCGACATTCTCGGCGATATCTGTAGGCACGGCAATGCCCTGTCCGGCGCGGGGTTTTTGTTTAAATTAGTATTGTGAACCGCAGAGAGCGCAGAGAACGCAGAGTGAAAGAAGAGAGAGAAACAAAATATGTTAGGATTGGCTGGAGTAAGATTTAGTATTAAATTATAGATGAAATTTATAGATTTGTTTTCAGGAATAGGAGGTTTCAGACAAGGGTTTGAAAAAATTGGCTTTAAATGCGTTTTTTCCTGCGAAATTAACAGCAAATGCCGAGAAGTTTACACAGGAAATTTCGGTGAAGTTCCTTTTGCCGACATCAGTAACATCAATCCCGCCGATTTAGCAGACTTTGATATTTTAGTCGCCGGGTTTCCGTGCCAACCTTTTAGCATTTGCGGCAAAAAGTTGGGTTTTGAAGATACTAGAGGCACGCTCTTTTTCGAGATTTGTAAAATTATCAAAGTCAAGCAGCCTAAAGTTATCGTTCTCGAAAATGTCAAGCACTTAATCCATCACGACAAGGGAAATACCTTAAAAGTAATTATTGCCAGTCTTGAAGATTTGGGATACAGCGTGAATTACAAAACGCTGAATGCTAAAGACTTTGGAATTCCTCAACATCGTGAAAGAATATTTATTATTGCAACTAAAGGTAAACCCTTCAATTTTTCTCGACTTAAAAGCAAGTTTCCTCCGCAACTCAGGGAATTTCTAGATGAGATAGGAGATTTTGAAATATTGGACAAATCCGAGTATACTTTAATTGAGTCTCCGAGAAAGCAAGATTCGGGACTTTTGTTTGTAGGTTACAGAAATAAAGGTACTTGGAAAACTGGCGTGAGGCCAAATACAGAACATTTATCCAGAGTTCACAGACAGCCTAATAGAATTTATTCGGTAGATGGAGTGCATCCGACAATTCCTTCGCAAGAAACATCGGGCAGGTTTTTTATCTACATTCCTGAGCAAGATATGGTGAGAAAGTTGACCCTGAAGGAATGTTACCGCCTTATGGGTTTTCCTGAAGATTTTAAAAGTTATCCTAGTGCGGGGGAAAGTTACAAGCAAATTGGGAATTCGGTTTGTGTGCCGGTGGTGGAGGCGATCGCCCAAGAAATATTAAGTCAAAATTTATTGTCAAATGAAACGAAGGAACCACAAAGACACCCAGAGTCTCGATTTCTTGAAGAAGTCAAAACTCTAGCTAACACTATTACTTAATCTGACAACTTATTTTACTATCTTGACGAAGATTCCCATACAATTCGAGACTGTCTTGCCAATAAAAGTGCAAGCTCATCAGCCCTTGGACGGTTATCTTCACGATAGGGCAAGCCTATAATACTCCCATGAGATGAAGAGTCACGTACTACATTTAGACCTAGTTCTCGAATTTTCCCTAAATCCAGGCTAGCAACTCCTTCACAATTTCTCAATGCACTCAAAGATTGCTCTATGGAAAAATTGACAGAAATACCCTGTTCGTTTATACGTTGGCGCAAATAGTAGGCGTCCGATTTGACGATCGATCTATCCCGATCTATCCATCCTTTTCGGAGAGCTCGGTAAACAAGTGTACGATCCGGTAATGTTTCCAACTCTGACGCACTCCCTGAAGATGGTTCTATCATATTTTGTTAAACCACTGCAACCAGTCAACTAATGTTGATGATGAAGCGATATCTTCGACCGCATTTTCATTGTTGGCATGGTGATAAATGTCAACTGGTTGCTCCGCACTGAATGGACAAAATAGGCGCACTGTACGCTCTGGTTCTAAGCTTGTCCAATCTAGTGTAATACTGCCTCGGTCATCTGTACCTGTTGAGGCTTTTGGAAAACTGTTTCCCATGCTATCGTATGCCTCAACAACCAATTTCATCGCTGTCCTGAAAGCATATTCAGTCGGTCTTAAAATCCCGTACTCATCCTCTTCTTCTAAATCTAAAAGCTCGATCAGACGTTCGACAGTGATTCGGAAATTTGATAAGCCGCTATTGCTAGTGCTATTAGTAATCTGTTCGTTCGCTACAGTCATAATATTCAATCCCTTTTAGGCGATCGCGCTAGTTTTATGCTAACACAGCCTAATGCTGTGAAATTATTTGACAACTTGCTGCGCTATATTTGCGAAGGTTTCCATACAATTTGAGATTGCTGTGCTAACAAATCAGCCAGCAAATCAGCCATCTCCGGGTCATCTTCAGCATAAGGTGGATCTGCTATCTCAGCGTGAGATATAGCGTCAGGAATTACATCTAAACCTAACTCGCGAATGCCACCTACCTCAAGGCGAGCAACTCCATAACAAGTTCTGAACCTTGCAGCACATTCTTCAGGAGAACAAACACTAGCAATGTTTACAGAAATACCCTGTTCATTTTTATTTTTTCGCAAATAGTAAGCTTCAGATTCAACCAGTCCAGTATCCTCATTTATCCACGGTTTGCGAAGTAAAGCCCGGTAGACAATAGCCCTCTTAGGTAGTGGTTCAAACTCTGCCTGATTACTAAATTTTTGTTCGTTCATGCTTGATTAAACCACTTTAGCCGATCGACTAATGTTGTTGCTGACATTACCTTCTCTGAACCGTGTTCATCATTTTTGCGATGATAAATGCGAACAGGTTGCTCGTCATCGTCCATAAACGGACAAAACAAGCGAACTTTACAAGCTGGATTTACACTTGTCCAAGTCAGGCTAACACCGCCTTGATTATCTGTACAAGCTGATGCTTTTGGAAAACTGCTTCCCATCATAGAATGTGCTTCTACAACCAAATTAAGTGCTGTTTTAAAAGCAAAGTCGCTGGGTTTTAAAAGGCCGTATTCATCCTCATCATCTTCGCCTTCATAAAGCTCTCCCAGACGTTTGAGAGTGATACTCAGTCCTGAGCGGCTGTAGTTGCTACCGCTATCAGTAATCTGTTCTTTCGCTACAGTCATAAGATTCAATCCCTTTTAGCCGATCGCCAATTTCATTTTAACACAGCCTCATGCTGTGCAATTTGCACTCAAAACTCCGAGCATTGACTGTCGCTCGATATTTGTATGAACACGGCAGTGCGGTGTCCAAATCCGAATATATTTGTAGGGATACAGCACTGCTGTGTCCGCGATATTTGCAAGGACACGGCACTGCCGTGTCCCTAAAGAAAACCGCCATACAACCACCAATGGATCGGAGGCAATCTTAATTCCCGACTGCAAACTTGTCTTAAGCGGGAACTTGGATTCTTTCAGTGCCGGCAAGTTCAAAGGCTGCGTGAACAGCCTTCAAAGCAGTTACTCCTTGTCCTTCATCCACAACGCAGCTAATTTTAATCTCGGAAGTGGCAATCATTTGAATGTTGATTTGCTGGCGGGAAAGCGCTTCAAACATCTTTGCCGCTACTCCCGGATGCGCTACCATCCCGGAACCGACAACGCTAACTTTGGCTATTTGTGTATCGACTGCTACTTCGCCCCATCCGAATTCTGGGGCGGCTTTTTCGAGGACTATTTTAGCAGCTTCGGCGTCAATTTGTGCGACGGTAAATGCAATGTCGCGAGTTAATATGCCGTCGATATTGTGGCAGCGCTGCGACTGAATAATCGTGTCTACGCTGATATTTTCCTCGGCTAAAAGTCCGAACAGTTTTGCTGCTACTCCGGGGCGATCGGGCAATTGGCGAATTGCTAGACGCGCTTGATTGAGATCCAACGCAACGGCGCGGACTGCGGGCGGTTTGTGGGATGATGAACGCAGCCCAACAGGGGAGTTGGCGACATCAAATGCTTTGCAGAGTTCGGCAACGGCCCGATCGCAATCTTCGGCATCGATCGCACAACTAACTTTCACCTCGGATGTAGAAATCATTTGAATGTTAATTCCCGCATCCGCTAAAGTCTTAAACATCTGCGCCGCTACCCTCGGACGACCGATCATTCCCGCACCCGCAATGCTAACTTTAGCTATTGGCCGTTCTTCTGCTTTCACTTCCGGTTCTCCCAATTCAGGGCGAGAATTCTTGCCGAGGGAGGGGATAATTGCATCTGCAACGGCGGTGGCTTGTTGCAGAGATTTTCGCGTCACGGTGAAGGCAATATCGTTAGTATTTCCTTCATGAATTGACTGAATAATTAAGTCTACATCGAGGTTTTGTTGGGCGATCGCGCCAAACAACCGCGCTGCTACACCGGGGCGATCGGGCAAACGCAGTAGCGACACCCCCGCCTGATCCAAGTCAAATTCCACCGCATCCACCGCTTTTGCGAGCTCCAAGCCCTCCAAAGGCCGGGGTTGCGGGGGTGGGGACACTACACGGGTACCGGGGGCGTCACTCCAGCTAGAAAGCACTACCAGGGGCACGCCGTAATTCTTGGCAATTTCTACCGCGCGCGGGTGGAGGACTTTTGCGCCCAAACTCGCCAATTCCAGCATTTCGTCGCAAGTGATTTCGTCCATCAATTGCGCGTCGGCAACCAAGCGCGGATCTGTAGTCAAAATTCCGGGCACGTCGGTATAAATTTCGCACCTGTCGGCCCGCAGCGCTGCAGCCAAGGCTACTGCTGTCGTGTCGGAACCGCCACGGCCCAAGGTGGTAATTTCCAATTCTCCGGCATCGGCGATGCCTTGGAAACCCGCAACAACAACAACTTTACCGCTTTTTAACTGGCTTTCAAGCCGATTCGGATCGATTCGCAAAATCCGGGCGCGGGTGTGGGCGGCTTCGGTGACAATGCCGACTTGGGCGCCTGTGAGGGAAATTGCGGGCTGTCCCATTTCCTGCAATGCCATGCTCAAAAGTGCGATCGAGACTTGTTCCCCAGTGGAGAGCAACATATCCATTTCCCGCTTGTTGGGATTTGCGGAAATTTCCTTGGCGAGTTTAACTAAACCGTCGGTGGTTTTGCCCATCGCCGAAAGTACGACAACGAGAGAGTTGCCGAGCTGTGCTGTTTTTACAACTCGTCGGGCTACTTCCAAAATGCGATCGACTGTACCAACCGAGGTTCCGCCATATTTCTGAACAATTAGTGCCATAGATTCTACACAAAGCTACAAAATACTTATCAAATAATACAAGCAGCTTCTGGATGAGAAACGATAATTTTTTAATTTTCCATACTGCAAACCGGAGAAAAGAAAAAAATATCTGCGTAAACGATGAAAATATGTGGTAGGGGCGGGTTTTACCAGCCCTTTAAGTCTCTCACACCAATAATTTAATAAACCCGCCCTCTTGATTCTGATTTTAGCCTCCTTCTAGCTCTCGCAAACGCGCTTCTAAAGCTTGAATTCGCTGCTCGGCTTCTATTCGCTTTTGCCGTTCTTGTTCTGCTTCTGACTGCGCTTGTTCGACTGCCAATTCCGCTTGTTCAACCCGTTCATCAGCGGCCAGCAGCAAATTCCCCTCAGCATCCCACCAGCGCATCCAAGGCAGTTCTACGCCCTGATAAACCCCTTGCCAAATGCCTAATTCCAATCCCATTGGCTCGATTTGGTAATGTCCGCGCTGATTTTCTGACATTAACTCAAATCTATCTTCTACCAAATGATAGCATTCTATTTTGGCTTTTGTGACTTCATAAATTCCATAAAAAGCAGGTCTAATAATTCGCTCGTAAATCCAGAATTTCCCCTTTTTGGGAGTTTTATCTCTTTCTTCGCTGCCATCTCCAGAGACAAATTCTAGTATAATTAACGGCGGCATTAATTCTTTCCACATCACATAGGAACGCCGCATATTTCCGTCGAGAGTTGGCGGCACGTCGGGGACGTAAAACCAATCCGGTGCTTCAGCTCCTCTGGCTAGGGGTTCTGGGGGTTGCGGGACTCGCCAATAAATGCCGGAATCTTGACCGATACAATATTGTCCGTCGGGATGAAGTTGGTCTAAAATGGGTCGAACAGATGTTGTTAACAGGATGCTTTGAGGGAGTTCTTGAAAGTTTTTCACAAAAGTACCGTCGGAATCTGGTAATTGAGTGTGGTCTGGAAAATCTGTAAAATCTGTTACTAGAAGTTCGGGTTTTTCGGTGACACTCATGTTGACCTCTTGAATGCTAAAAAATTATAATTCACATTTGGAACGGATGATGAGTCAGTACAAGTTAATTATTTTCGACTTCGACGGTACTTTGGCAATTACTCACAAAGCTATTGTATTTTGCTTTACCAAAACTTTTGAAAGTTTCAATATTGCCCCGCCTGCTGCTGATACTATTATAGCGACGATCGGCATCAATTTACCAAATAGTTTTAAAATCCTCCATCCGGCGATCGAGGAAAGCGCAATTCCCGAATGGGTTGAAACTTACCGCTCTTATTATCGGACGGAAGGTGAAAAGCAGGTAGAGTTATTTACCGGGACAAAGCAAGTGTTGCAGTTGGCGCGTCAGTCGGGATTGAGCCTGGGAGTTTTCAGCAACAAACACGTTAGCTTTGTTAATGTATTACTAAATAATTTGAGAATTCACAGCTTTTTTGATTTAATTTTAGGTGATAACGGACAAATTATCCCGAAACCAAATCCGGCTGTTTTTCACTCGATGATTAAACCGCTGTTCCCGGAGTTGGATAACAGTCAAATTTTAATGGTGGGCGATACAGCGGTTGATTTGCTGTTTGCTAAAAATGCTGGGATAGATGTTTGTTGGGCGGCTTACGGATATGGCGATCGCGCTCAGTGTCTCGCCCTCGAACCGACTTTCGCGATGGACGATATTTCAGAACTTGCTGTGTTCGTTCAAAATTAATTTTTCCTGGTTTTTTATGAGAATAGTTTGACTCATTTAACTATAAAGTATTTAATTATTTTTTTTTACGAGAGCCGGATAATGTAGTTTTTATTTAATTAAAAAAATAAATGAACGAAATTGTAAGCCGCCCAAACTCGGCCAAGTAAACCATACCAGAGATAGAGTTATCGCTGGAACAACTATTATAAATTAACAACTAGGATTCCTTTGAAGGTAGAAGGCACAAGGCAGAAGGCAGAAGGAAAATAAAACGAGGGAAGCCAGATTTTCTTTAGGTAGGATTTACCGCCCAAATTTTGCATGATAGCCTTCTAACTTCTGCCTTCGGAAAACAGACAATTTTGTTAAACTCTACGCTGTGCTGGCAGTCGGTATCTACAATAAACTCAATTTATAGAAACTCATGCAGATAGATATAAGCATTCCTTCAGAAACGCTATCGCCGACTCGTACTGGCGGCACACCGAATTTAATAGAAGAAGTCTGGAGGCTGTACGATCGCGCCCTGGCAGCTACCAGCAACGGCATCGCGATCGCGGACGCTACCCGGCCCGACAAGCCTATAGTTTACTGCAACGGGGCTTTCGAGCGGATTACAGGCTACAATCGCAGCGAAATAATCGGGCAGAACTGCCGCTTCCTGCAAGGCCCGGATACTGATGGCGCTGCAGTCGATCGAATCCGCGTGGCCCTGAAAGAACAGCATGACTGCAAAGTAGTTCTGAAAAACTACCGCAAAGACGGCACCGCCTTCTGGAACGAACTCACCATCTCGCCGGTGCGCGACAGCAGCGGGATCGTTACCCACTTCATCGGCGTCCAATCTGATATCACCGATCGCTTCCAAGCAGAAGAAGCCCTCAAAGAAGCCGAGGCAAAATACCGCAGCATCTTTGAAAACGCCACCGAAGGCATATTTCAAACCGCCCCAGACGGGCGCTACCTCAGCGCCAACCAGGCACTCGCCCGAATGTACGGCTACGATTCCCCGTCAGAACTGATCGCAAAATGTTCGGCAAAAAACCTTTACGCCGATCGCACCCGCCGCGCTTCCTTCATGGCAGAAATCAGCAAAAACGGCTCCCTGAAAGAGTTTGAGTCCTGCGTCCGGCGCCAAGACGGCAGCACTACCTGGATCTCGGAAAACGTGCGCGAAGTCCGCGACGAAGATGGCGAACTCCTTTACTACGAAGGAACCGTCGCCGAAATCGCCGATCGCAAGCGCGCCGAAGCAGCCCTGCGAAATCAAGAATACTGGCTGAAAACCGCGATCAACGCCGTCCCCGACGCAATCAACCTCACAGACAGCGAGGGGCGCTGGCTGATTGCCAACGACTGCGCCCTGCAACTTTTGGGCTGGGAAACCGCAGACTACCAGGGCAAAACTACTGCCGAACTCGCTGCCGCCGCCACTGGGAGAGTCAGAGAAATCCTGCTAACTTGGCAGGAAACCGACGAAACCACCTGGGAAGCAGGCACTCTCACCTCCAGCCGCCAAATTGTCCCCTTGCCCACAGGCGGCAGCAATTTGTTTGAAGTGCGAAAAGTGCCACTGTTCAACCCCGACGGTTCGCGCAAAGGTTTGGCAGTCGCGGGGCGCGACATCACGCAGGAAGTGGCAGCGGATGCAGCTTTGCGAGACAGCGAACAGCGGTTTCGGGCAATTTTTGAACGCGCTGCGATCGGCATGGTAGTCGCTACCCTCGAAGGTGTGGCGATCGCCACTAATCCGGCATTTCAAGCTATGCTGGGGCGATCGGAAGCTCAACTGCGGGGTCTCGGCCTCGACGACTGCGCGCACCCGGAAGACGCACAAGTTTCGCGCGAGTTGCGCCAACAGTTGGTCGCGGGCTCCCGCGAAGCATACCAAATCGAGAAGCGCTACCTCCGCCAAGACGGCAGCATCAGGTGGGGACGCCTCAGCGTCTCTGTCATCGACAGCAGTCAGGGAACGCCACAGTTTATTTTGCAAATGGTAGAGGATATTACCGATCGCAAACAAGCCGAGTCAGCTTTGTTCCAAAATGAGGCTAAGTGGCGATCGCTAATTCTCAACAGTTCCGACATCATTACTATTCTCGACGCCAGCGGTCGCATTGTTTACGAAAGCCCTTCTGTAGAAAGAGTTTTAGGCTACGAACCCGATGAAGTCGCCGGTCAAATTGCTCTCGATTTAATCCACCCTGACGACCTGCCCTCGGTGATGTCCGACGGCGAAAAACTGATCGCAAATCCAGGCGATCCGATCGCGCTAGAAGGTCGGTTCCGGCGCGCTGACGGTTCTTGGTGTTTTCTCGAAGGTGTCGGCATCAACTTGCTAGCAGACCCCGCTGTGAAAGGAATTGTGATCAACTCCCGCGACATGACGGCGCGCAGGCAAGCAGAGTACCGCCTCAGCAAAATCAACGAGTGCTTTTTGGGATTCACCACCGACGCTGCTGACAACATCCAGCGCCTGACATCCTTAGCCGGTGAGCTTTTGGGCGGAAGCTGCGCCATCTACAGCCGCGTCGGTGGCGGTCTGCTGCAAGCGATCGCGACTTGGCAAGCGCCGCCGGACTACCCGCTGGTCGATCGCGCCGAGGGCCACATCTGCACCGACGTATGCAGCAAAGGAAGCGATCGGGCTGTTGCCATTCCTGACTTGCAGAACACGATCTACGCCCAAACCGATCCCGCTGTCATCCGCTATCAACTGCGAAGCTATCTGGGACAAGCAGTGCGGCGGGGCGACAATTACGTGGGTGCGGTGTGCGTTGTCAACACCGAGTCGATCGCGCCCACAGAAGCCGACTGCAAGCTGATCGGAATTATTGCCGGGGCGATCGGAGTTGAGGAAGAACGGGCCGCCGCCGCCTCGCGCGATCGGCAAAAATCCCAAGAATTGCAAACAGCTTTGCGCGACTTGCAGCAAACTCAAATGCAGTTAGTACAAACCGAAAAAATGTCTTCCCTCGGACAGGTGCTAGCAGGAATTGCCCACGAAATTAACAACCCAGTTGGCTTTGTCGCCGGCAACCTCTGCCACGTCCGAGGCTACGTTCTCGACTTATTAGAAATCGTGCAAGTCTATCAAGAAGAGTACCCAAATCCCCCAGCAAAACTTCAGCAACAAGCCGATGATATAGACTTAGAATTTCTAGCAGAAGACCTGCCCAAATTGCTCAATTCGATGCAGACCGGATGCGAGCGCATTGTAGAAATTATTCAAACTCTCCGAAATTTCTCGCGGGCGGACGAAGCGAAAATCAAAACTGCCGACATTCACGAAGGTTTAGAAAGTACCTTGTTAATGTTAAACAGCCGACTGAAAGCCAAACCCAACTGGCAGGGTATTAAAGTGATTAAAGAATACGGAGAACTGCCCCAAATAAACTGTCATCCCGGACAGTTAAATCAGGTATTTATGAATGTATTGGCCAATGCGATCGACGCCTTGGAAGAAAGCTGCATCCAAGCAAAAGACACCGGCCATACTATCTTTCCTACTATTACCATTCAAACTGAAACGATTGATGACAAGAGCATTTTAATTCGGATTAAAGACAACGGTCAGGGCATTCCCGAAGATCAGATTGTGCGTTTGTTTGACCCATTTTTTACCACAAAACCCGTAGGTAAAGGCACAGGTTTGGGTTTATCAATTTCGCACCAAATTGTCGTCGAAAAACACAACGGCAAATTGCAGTGCCTCTCCGAACCCGGTAAAGGTACTGAATTTATCATCGAAATTCCAATTAAGTAGAAGGAATCAGGAAGGCACTATAGCAATCCTAAATCATTTGTGTAATTCTTGTAGGGGCCAAACCCACGCCCGGTTGCCCCATGAAGCCGGGGTAGGCACTCTTAGCACTACCCCTACATCTTTTTACCATTCATTTACGATTCATTTAGGATTGCTATACACGGATGAACATGAATACACCGATTAATTATTGAGTCTGTGTCAATTCATGTAATGTCCGTTTGATTCGGACTTGTATGACGTTAAATTGTGTAGGGCCGGCTTCGCCTATATATTTGATAATTATCGACAAATTATATAAACCGGCCCCGCCCATACTTAGAAACCGGGTTTTTTACCTTGGGTGCGGGCTAAAACGCCTCTTTTTGTCAAAAAACCCGGTTTCTGGGTTCCCATGCGTCGTGGAATTAAAAACTAAACTGAGTCCGCAAATTGCCCACAAAAATTGTCGGGTTGTTATCGAAATTATTTGCATTCCAGATCGCATAAAATGCCGGTACGAGCGAGAAATTTTCGGTGACAGGCAAATAATAAGTGGCTTCAATTTCGTACTGGTTGCCACCATTTCCCCCGCCCGAAACCAGAAACCTCCGACCGCCAGTAACGTCAAAAGGCACTAAAAATGAGGCGGTAAACACAGCTCCTTTTTTGAATAAATCAGGAAGTGCAAATCCTAACATATAAGATTGAGTTTTGATCGTGCCGTCGGGTCGGTCAGTCTTGGGAAATATATTGGTTTCGGCGTAGCCGTAGCGGCCGAAAAGACCGAAACGGCGGCTGAGCGACCAATCGAAATTAAAGCTATAAGTATTGGCAGTAGCATTGCCCAGACGGCCACCGAAACCGTCATCTGCCAAACCGTTAAGGGGCCTGCCATTCGGTGCTCCGATTAGCCCGCCAATTTGCTGGATGTTGGAACGGCTGTACAAAAACCGCAAATTTGCCCGATCGCTCGGACTGAATGTTAGTTCAGCGGTACTCGTATTTGTCCCACCAAACAAGCCTTGAGACGGATTGGAAGCGGAATTAAACACCGGAGTGGGCAAAAATTCCATACTCTCGCCCAAATAGCCTAAACGCAGTTTCAATCGGCGGCTGATATCCCACAAAGCCAAAGCACCTGCGCCGCGTTTGGTAGCAGTTAACAAAGTGCTATTGTTAGAATTAAAACTGCTCGCACCGTCCACGAAAAAGCTAAAATTATTGTTGTCAAAGTAGCGGTAGAAATTAATTCTCGGGCCGATTACTACTTGCAAGCCGTTGCTAACCGGGAACTGATAATAAAGTTCTCGCAGGATAACTTCATTGGGATTCACCCCAGCAGTCTGGTCGAGAAAAGGAGTGCCAAAGGTATTAAAAAGACCCGGAGAAGTATACTGATTGGCTGGTGAATTTCCGTTACCTACAGCTAGCTGTGTAACCAATTGGTCTTTGCCTGTAAAAGAAGTAGTGAGGGTTAACCAAATTAAGTGGCTGAAAGTAATTTCTGGGTCGTCCACTGTCTGCACAATTGGTCTGTTGGTGACAGGATCGCGTCCGGGTACTCGATCGAGCGGAGCAGCATTTCCATCTATTGCTTCAACTCGGACTCCCTTGCCCGCAAAAGCTCCACTCAGGTTAAACCAAGCAAATCCGTTGAGTTTAGTAGTAGTTGAAAATTGGTTGGCTTCTAATTCTGCCGTGCGGGCTTCTAAAGCATCTACTCGACCGCGCAATGTAGCTAATTCTGCTGCAAATTCTTCTTGCAATCTTTGCAAAGCAAGTAAATCTTCTCGCTTGACTAGATTACCAGTAGAACCGCCAAGTTGTTTGGTAATTTGGTCTAAGCAAGCGTTTAATCCGGCGGCGAATTCATACCGAGTCATTGCTCGATTGCCTCGGAATGTGCCGTCTGGATATCCCGCAATGCAGCCGTATCTTTCTACTAGGGATTGCAAGGCTTGAAAAGCCCAATCTGTCGGCCGCACGTCGGAGAGTTGGGAAACAGAAGTGACTTGTGCTGCGTCTTCTTGTATGCTGAGGTCATCAGCGGTGCCTGTCTCGCTGCTGATGTCGGCAACTTTGCTGGCTTCAGCAACTTGTTGAGACTGAGGAGAGTTTGCAATTTCTAACTTCTGTGGAGGCAATTCGCGAATTGCCTCCGTTATTTCTGGGGTGGTTGTTGCACGATCGACTGTGGCTATATCTGTTTGCGGTAAAGCGCGATCGACTGTTGCTGCATCGGTTTGCGGTAAAGCACGATCGACTGTTGCTGCATCTGTTTGGGGTAAAGCGCGATCGACTGTTGCTGCATCTGTTTGGGGTAAAGCGCGATCGACTGTTGCTATATCTGTTTGAGGTAAAGCGCGATCGACTGTTGCTGCATCTGTGTCGGGTAAAGCGCGATCGACTGTGGCTATATCTGTTTGAGGTAAAGCGCGATCGACTGTGGCTATATCTGTTTGCGGTAAAGCACGATCGACTGTTGCTGCATCTGTATCGGGTAAAGCGCGATTCACCCATGCTGCATCTGTGTCGGGTAAAGCGCGATCGACTGTAGAGTTAGTCTCTGCGGTAATCGCCGCTAACTGCGGTATCTCAATCTTACCTGCTGCCAGCGCTGCGTCTGGGGTAGCCGTAGGGACGGCACTCGCTTCTAGCGCAACTTCTGGAGTTGAGGTATCCTGAATTTGAGCTGTTGCGGAGATCGGCCCCAAAGGCACTGCCGCACCAGAAATCAAGAAAGACAGCCAAAAAGCTTTAACGGAGGTTGCATTATTCACCATAAAACTCACACCACTTGTGGAAAATTAAATCTGGCCAATGTTAACCGATAAGCTTGCTTATAAATGTAGTGGGTTTAACAAATTCTTATAAATAGTTAAAATTATTTTAGGAAGCGCTCGATTCCCGATCGCTAATGACTGATGACTACTGACTCCTGACTAATTCCCCAAATGAAGTTTTTATTAGTTACAGATTTAGACAACACGCTAGTCGGAGATGACGAAGCAACTCAAGTTTTAAACCAGCGCTTGCAATCACAGCGATCGCAAATTTGTTTGGTTTACGCTACCGGGCGTTCTTATGCTTCAACTTGCGAATTAATTGCCCAAAAGCAACTGCTAGCACCGGACTATTTGATCGCAGGTGTAGGCAGCGAAATTTACAAAGACAGCATCCTCGATTTAGATTGGGCGGAATATCTTTCTCAAGGCTGGGATAAAATGGCGATCGCCTCTTTAGCGCAGCAGTTTTCCCAGCTTAAACCCCAATCCCCAAAAGAACAAAATCCTTGGAAAATCAGTTATAGTCTGGAACCAGCAGCAGAAAACAGCTCGATTGTCCAGGCTTTGCAGCAAAAGTTAACTCAATCGGGACTGCCAGTTCAAATCATTTTTAGCAGCAATAGTAATGTGGATCTTTTACCACAAACTAGCAATAAAGGCAATGCCCTTACTTATTTACAAAAGCGCCTACAAATTCCCTCTGAGGCAACATTAGTTTGCGGTGATTCGGGCAATGATATCAGTATGTTTGAACAGGATGTCCGGGGAGTAATCGTCGCTAATGCTCTATCAGAACTGTTAGAATGGCATCGCGAATGTGGCACTGAAAATCATTATTTAGCTGGTTCTGTTTGCGCTTGGGGAATCATGGAAGGAATGGCATATTTTTGGGAATTTTGATTGCCAAAAAATCGGTTTGGTTTGTAGTGAGCAGTGAAGGCCTCATACAAATCAGAGGACTGAAGTCCTCAGTACAAACGCACCCAAAGCACCCCAAGTCCTGCAAACCGTTGTTAAAATCTGTTGAGGAATCTCAACCGCGTATCGATCGAACCTGCGAGTTGCGATACCATCAGCGTGTACTGCTTTATCAAACCTAATCGAACTTAACTTTAGTTACCTCAAGCGAGTTGAAGTTTATTTCCTAGCCTGTTGGGCCCAACGTAGTGGAGGGAGTCGGCTATCGCCCGATCGCCAAAAGTTATATAGTTAAGTTGAGCGCCTAAACCTAAATTACTCTCTCTATAAAAACTTATCTTTCTAGATGAACAAGATGTAGGTTGAGTCAACTATTTGCCCCTTTAGTTCAGTTCGCCAACGCACCGCCACATGGAACAAAATACTTTACCCGTAGAGGTGATTCTCTCTCACCCCCGCCAATATTTAGGTAGCCTGCGGCTGGATTGGACGCCACAACCGGGGAACTATGTAGATTTAGAGGGACAAACCTACGCTGTTTTGGAACGCCACCACCGCTATCAACTCAAATCCGGCCGCTACCGACTGCAAAAAATTGCCCTGTACGTGCAGTCGGCCACACCGCCGACGGAAAGAACTTTTGTAAGCGGCATCTGGGTTATCGGAGATGCTAGCTGTCGCTTTAATGCTCGATCGGAAATTCTGCGCTGTGCTGTCAATCCCAATGGCCCGTGCAACTGCTGCTGCGATTACCAAAAGTCTTGAACCATCAAGTCAATCGATTTTAGATTTTAGATTTTAGATTTTAGATTTTAGCAGGGAGCATCTCCTATTTGTAAAAATACTTCTTCTGGCTCCTTCCTTCTTCTGGCTCCTTCCTTCTTCCTCTTTCCTTCTTCCTCTTTCCTTCTGCCTCCTGCCTCCTGCCTCCTGGCTCAAAACTCCAATTTCTAGCGGAGGGCTGCAAAGGTGAGATGCTCCCTTTAAGCATTGACTTGCGCGAGATAAATACGTTCGGCTCCTTTATCGGATACAGGTTTTTTATTTCTGGACGGATGAATCACGT
>NZ_JAUBTI010000016.1:0-7567 GCF_036702415.1 Microcoleus sp. D3_18a_C4
TGCTTACTTAAATGAATTAATCTAGAATATAGAGGCTTCTTTTCTATTTTTCTTCCCGACTCCCATACTTTAGATACTTCTCTCTCGCCAGTTTGGTTAGCCTGCGGGCGATAACTTTTGCGTTCTATCATATAGCAGAGGGCGAAGAATTTTGGCTCTTATCATACTTTTAACCATTTACAAAACCGGGATGCTCCCCTTGAAGCCTCCCATGTCATGCAATAAATGACTATACTTTTACCAGCTATGGATGTTTTCTAAATAATTGATGCTTAAAAATTCTACGGCTGCGCCCGATCGCATTTCACAGCCGCCAATTTCGGAAAAACTTGTCTCCTCCGGCTTTCACGCTCTTTCTGACCCCCTGCGGATTCAGATTTTGGAGTTGCTGCGGGAACAGGAGTTGTGTGTTTGCGAATTGTGCGATCGGCTTTCTGTCCCTCAGCCTAAACTCTCTTTCCACCTCAAAACCTTGAAGGATGCAGCTTTAGTCCGCAGCCGCCAAGAAGGGCGCTGGATTTACTACAGCCTCAATTTAGCTCAGTTTGTCGCCCTGGAACAGTACCTCGCCGAATACCGCCGCTTCAGCCAGATCCTGCCGGCGCGCCCTTGTTTCGACGCAGATTAACCCATCAACATTTCTTAATGTGTTGATTGCCTGTTTGTCTTCCCTCATACTTGACATATCAAATTTTATTGATATGATTCCAGTGTATCCCTTAGTTATGGCATTGGGTGAGGTCAATGAACCGAGCAGAAAAGCCCAAGGCTTTCGCACTAAGTATAATTGCTTTGACCATAGGTGCGATCGGGCTTCTCAACTCCTGCGGACAAGTCCAGTCGCCAGAATCGCAAAGCATTAAAATTGACGGTTCCAGCACTGTCTATCCCATTACGGATGCGATCGCCAAAGAATATCAAACTACCAATCCCAAAAAAGCATCAATTACTGTTGAATTCTCCGGTACTGGTGGAGGATTTAGAAAGTTTTGTGCTGGCGAAACTGACATCAGCAACGCCTCGCGCCCCATCAGCCCAGGGGAAATGGAAGCCTGCAACAAAGCTGGCATCCGCTACTACGAATTACCTGTCGCATTTGACGCGCTCACAGTAGTAGTCAATCCCAAAAATAACTGGATAAAAGACATTACTGTAGAGGAACTAAAAAAACTTTGGGAACCCGCCGCCCAAGGAAAAATTACCCGCTGGAATCAGATTCGACCTAATTGGCCAAATCGACCTATAACCCTTTACGGTGCAGGTAAAGATTCCGGTACATTTGACTATTTCACAGAGGCAACAGTAGGTACTGCGAAAGCCAGCCGTACCGACTATACAGCTAGTGAAGACGACCAAGTTTTAGTGCAAGGAGTTATTAAAGACGAAAATGCTTTAGGTTACTTTGGATTGTCCTATTACGAAGACAACCAAAGTCAATTGAAAGCTGTAGGTATTGACAGAGGCAAAGGAGCAGTGTTGCCATCCCGCGAAACTGTAGAAAAAGCTCAGTATCAGCCCCTGGCACGACCTCTATTTATCTATGTCAACTACAACTCGGCTCAAAATAAAGTAGAACTACGCAACTTTGTAGAATTCTACATGAAAAAAGCTCCGACCTTAGTTAGTTCTGTGGGTTATATTCCTTTACCAAAAGAAGGCTATCAACTAATTTATCAGCACTTCTACAATGGGAAGGTGGGCACAGTTTTTGGTGGTCAAGCTCAGCTTGACTTGACTATTGGCGAGTTATTGCGACAGCAGGCTAAATTTTGAGTTTTTCTCATGAATTTTCACTTACCAGTTAACTAAAATGAACCATCCTCAAGCCACTAACTCACCTGTCCAAGCAGGAAGCAAGCTCAGTTTTTTTGAAAGATACCTCACCCTTTGGGTATTTCTTTGCATTTTAGGCGGTATTATTCTCGGTAGACTATTCCCCAGCGTCGCCGTCACCCTTGATGCTCTCAGCTTTTATCAGGTGTCAATTCCTATTGCCATTTGTCTATTTTTTATGATGTATCCCATCATGGTAAAAATAGACTTTACCCAGGCGGCCCATGCAGCGCGAACGCCCAAACCAGTAATCTTAACATTAGTCGTCAACTGGGTTATCAAACCATTTACAATGGTAGCATTTTCTCAGTTTTTCTTAGGTTGGCTATTTCGCCCCCTCATTACCGGCACAGAAATAATTCGTGGCAGTGAAGTCTCCATCGCTAGTTCCTACATTGCGGGTACAATATTATTAGGAATTGCCCCTTGTACTGCGATGGTTTTAATGTGGGGATATCTCTCCTACGGCAATCAAGGACATACCCTCGTTATGGTTGCTGTTAATTCCCTAGCAATGCTGTTTTTATATGCACCATTAGGCAGATGGCTGTTAGCAGCCAATGATTTAGTTGTTCCTTGGCAGACAATAGTATTGTCTGTATTCATTTATGTCGGTTTGCCCTTAGCCGCCGGAATGTATAGCCGTTTCTGGATTTTCAAACATAAAGGGCGAGAATGGTTTGAACGAGAGTTTATGCAATATCTGAGTCCAGTTGCTACGGCTGCCCTTTTGATTACGCTAATTCTTTTGTTTGCCTTCAAAGGAGAGTTGATTGTTAATAATCCTCTGCACATTCTTTTAATTGCTGTGCCTCTGTTTATCCAGACAAACTTCATTTTCCTGATTTCTTATGTAGCAGCTTTAAAACTCAACCTGTGCTACGAAGATTCAGCACCTGCCGCGCTGATTGGGGCCAGCAATCATTTTGAGGTAGCGATTGCTACGGCTGTGATGCTTTTTGGCTTAAACTCAGGTGCAGCCTTGGCTACAGTAGTCGGTGTTTTAATTGAGGTTCCAGTGATGTTAATGTTAGTAGAATTCTGCAAGCGAACAGCATTTTGGTTTCCCCGAAAACCAGAAACTGCATCGCTGCGAGACCCTCGTTGTCTTCCCAATTCCCATTGCTAGAATCTCATGAACGAATTTACTCATAAACCCAGAATTCTCTTTTTATACGGCTCTTTAAGAGAGCGTTCTTACAGCCGCTTGTTGGCGGAAGAGTCGGCTCGAATTATTGAGGGCTTCGGTGCAGAGGTTAGGTTTTTTAATCCTCTAGAATTGCCGATTTATGGTAGCGTTCCCGATACTCATCCGAAGGTTCAAGAATTACGGGAATTGAGCCTGTGGTCGGAGGGTCAAGTGTGGTCGAGTCCAGAAATGCACGGCAATATTACCGGCATTATGAAAAATCAAATTGACTGGATTCCTTTAAATATTGGGGCTGTCAGACCGACTCAAGGCCGAACTTTGGCGGTAATGCAAGTCAGCGGCGGTTCGCAGTCTTTTAATGCTGTCAATACTTTGAGAATTTTGGGTCGCTGGATGCGGATGTTTACGATTCCGAATCAGTCTTCGGTTGCTAAGGCTTATCAGGAATTTAACGATGATGGGACGATGAAGGATTCGCCTTATCGCGATCGCGCGATCGACGTAATGGAGGAACTGTACAAGTTTACCTTGCTGTTGCGGGAGCAAACCGACTATTTGACCGATCGCTACAGCGAACGCAAGGAACAAGCAGCTAAAGAGGCGATCGCACTAGCAAATCGCGCCCTTGAAACATCTAACTAACAAGCACCAACTAACAACTAACAACCAACAAAAACCATGAAAAAAGTAATGTTTGTTTGCAAAAGAAACTCCTGCAGATCGCAAATGGCAGAAGGATTTGCTAAAACCATTGGAGCCGGCAAGATTGGAGTCACCAGTTCCGGGTTAGAATCTAGCAGAGTTCATCCGACAGCAATTCAAGTCATGTCAGAAATCGGCATTGACATCACAGATCAAACCTCCAACCCATTAAACGAATTCAATGCAGAAGACTACGATGCAGTAATTTCTCTCTGTGGCTGCGGCGTGAATTTACCCGAAGCGTGGGTATTGCGAGAAGTGTTTGAAGATTGGCAACTCGACGATCCCGACGGACAACCCATCGAAACTTTTCACCGCGTTCGAGATGAAATTAAAGCACGAGTTGAAACATTAGTTGACTCTCTAAAGTAAGATTAGTCTCAAAATTAGAATTCTTGCCTTGTCGGCTTTAACTCAGCTCTTGCAGTATTGTCAATAAGCCTTTTCTGAACAGGCTTTCCGGCCTGTTCCACAACAACAAAATTCCTCTTTTGTGGAACAGGCATCTTGCCTGTTATTGAGAATGGTGTAAGATGTCAGCTTTAACTGAGTTGTAGTATTGTCAATAAGGCTTTTCTGAACAGGCTTTCCGGCCTGTTCCACAAGAAAATTAATCTCCTGTGGAACAGGCCGGAAAGCCTGTTTTCAATAAGGGTGCAAGATGTGAGTTTCAATTAACTTTGTAGCGACCCGTTAAAATTTGGATCGGGGGAGCATCTCAGTTTTGTAAAAAGCATTTTTTTTATTGTAGTGCGAGCGTCCCCGCTCGCGTATTGTACAAGACGCGAGCGGGGACGCTCGCACTGTAAATGCAAAACTGAGATGCTCCCCTAATTTTTACGCACAACTTGCGGACTCATCCTCAGAAACCCTGTTGATTTCTATTGCCAAGCGCCTCAGAAACCGGGTTTCTTTTTTCGTCAATAAACCCGGTTGATTGGAGATTATTGAGAATAGACTTGAATTGCAAAAATAATTAGGACGGGCTAGAAGCCCATCCCACAAATTTTTTTTCTTGTGGGATGGGCTTCTAGCCCGTCCTAAAATTTAACTAAAAGAACTGTTGCAATCTTGTCTAATGCAGCCCGATCGCACTTGAAACCAGGTTTTCACTATTCTCCCGATACAAACTTACCCTCGCAGAATCCACCGGTTATATGTGAATAAATATTAAAAATCATCTCTTCAAGACCTAATTAAGAGATATTTAAATAGAAAGGATCTCGACCTGAACAAAAAAAAATGCTCGAACGGTTGAACCAAGCTACAGACAATAGATTCAGTTCTTCAGGTCGCTATATTCAACCCGTTTGGTGTGTAATATTACTTTGTAAAAAAATACAAATATTTACGAAGAATTAAGTCATTGTAAAAGTTTGTAAAATATTTAAGTTGTCAGCAGAAATCCCTTGGCAAACTTTAGTGAATGGTGTTACCAATATAAGCGTGGGGCATCCCCACAATGAACCTTGAAAATTCAATTAAGCCATCATAAATCAAATGACAACAACCGTACAGCGTCGCGAAAGCGGCAACGTTTGGGAACGCTTTTGTGAGTGGGTAACTAGCACTGAAAACCGGATTTACATCGGTTGGTTCGGCGTCTTGATGATTCCCACCTTGCTGAGTGCCACCATTTGCTACATCATAGCCTTCATCGCTGCTCCTCCAGTAGACATCGACGGCATCCGCGAACCAGTTGCAGGTTCCTTGATGTACGGCAACAACATCATCACAGGTGCTGTTGTTCCTTCCTCTAATGCGATCGGGCTTCACTTCTATCCCATCTGGGAAGCAGCTTCCCTCGATGAATGGTTGTACAACGGCGGCCCCTACCAATTGGTAGTTTTTCACTTCCTGATTGGCATTTTCTGCTACATGGGTCGTGAATGGGAATTGTCCTACCGTTTAGGTATGCGTCCTTGGATCTGCGTCGCTTACTCTGCACCAGTTGCAGCAGCCACCGCAGTATTCTTGATTTACCCGATCGGACAAGGCAGCTTTTCTGACGGTATGCCCTTGGGTATCAGCGGCACATTCAACTTCATGATCGTGTTCCAAGCCGAGCACAACATCCTGATGCACCCCTTCCATATGTTGGGAGTTGCTGGTGTCTTCGGCGGTGCTCTGTTCTCCGCCATGCACGGTTCTCTCGTTACCTCTAGCTTGGTTCGGGAAACAACCGAAACAGAATCTTTGAACTACGGTTACAAATTCGGTCAAGAAGAAGAAACCTACAACATCGTTGCAGCCCACGGCTACTTCGGTCGTTTGATTTTCCAATACGCGAGCTTTAACAACAGCCGTTCTTTGCACTTCTTGTTAGGTGCCTGGCCAGTAGTCGGTATCTGGTTTACCTCTTTGGGTATTTCCACGATGGCGTTTAACTTGAACGGTTTCAACTTCAACCAATCGGTTATCGACTCGCAAGGTCGCGTCATCAACACTTGGGCTGATGTGATCAACCGCGCTAACTTGGGTATGGAAGTCATGCACGAGCGCAACGCTCACAACTTCCCTCTCGACTTGGCCGCAGGTGAAACAACTCCCGTAGCAATGGTTGCTCCTTCCATCAACGGCTAAATTTAGCTTTTGATTAATAAAAAGCGCTCCTAGAAATAGGGGCGCTTTTTGTTTTGGCAAGTATAATTTGATAGATTTTTTTCTGTTAAATCCGTTAAATATCACATCTTGCACCATTCTCAGGAACAGGCTTTTCGGCCTGTTCCACAAAGAGTGAATTTTCTTGTGGAACAGGCCGAAAAGCCTGTTCATACAAAGCTTATTGAGAATGGTGCAACATCCCCATTACTAGCAACTTGAGCTATCATACAATCTGGACGTAAAGAAATGTAAAGGGATATGCAGGACAAAGTTGTGGTTGTGGTGGGTGCGACTGGCGGCATCGGTTCAGCAGTGGCCCGCAAACTCGCTGATGCGGGTGCGAGGCTAGTGCTCGCCGCCAGAGACAGCAGTAAGTTAGACGCTTTAGCTAGCGAACTTTCAGCAACAGAGGTACTGTGCGTGCCCACAGATATCACCGATTTGCCGCAAGTCGAGACGCTGATGCAAAAAGCGGCGGGGCATTTCGGACAAATTGATGCCCTCATAAACGCCGCCGGTGCCGGAATTCTCAAGCAGTGGAACAAGTTAGAACCCGCTGATTTAGATGCCATGCTTGACTTGAACTTAAAAGGCAGTTTTTACACGTCTCAAGCAGCGGCGAATGTGATGAAAGAGCGCAAATCCGGGCACATTTGCAATGTCATCGGGATTTTGGGCAAGCATTCGATGGCGATGGGAACGGCTTATTGCGCTTCAAAGTTTGGGGTAGTTGGTTTCAGCAAGTGCATGGCAGATGAGCTGCGACGCTACGGCATTAAGTTTACGCTATTCTATTTTGGCGGGGTGGATTCTCCGTTTTGGGATAATGTGAGTTTGAAGGTAGACCGGTCAAAAATGCTGAGTACCGAAACTGCTGCAAATGCGATTATGTTTGCTCTTTCGGCTGACCCGCAAGCTGTGCCGATGGAGATTAATATTCAGCCGGAAAGTCATTTGTTCTTTTAGCGATTGAGGAGTCAATCGATTTTCGATTTTCGATTTTCGATTTTCGATTTGAGAGGCGACCCCACGGATCAATGCTCTTTGTTGAGGATTTTCGATTTTCGATTTGGGATTGATTCCACGGATAAATCACGTGGCGGGTATCACCTTTGAAATTCGCTTGTCATTTGAAGGCAGAAGACAGCTTCGATTTTCGATTTTCGATTTGAGAGGCGACCCCACGGATCAATGCTCTTTCTTGAGGATTTTCGATTTTCGATTTGGGATTGATTCCACGGATAAATCACGTGGCGGGTATCACCTTTGAAATTCGCT
>NZ_JAUBTI010000016.1:7667-58895 GCF_036702415.1 Microcoleus sp. D3_18a_C4
TGTCATTTGAAGGCAGAAGACAGCGGCGCCTCAAGCCCCGAAAAATTATCATATCTTTAGGTTTGAGAACTTGCACAGCACCTAATTATGTAGAGTGCTCTTCTGCCGCACCTTACCCATATAAGTAGCACGTCAAACCATTTTTTGCCTTAGTCCTATTGGCGAAGGTCTAGCGGTCAAACCTAAGTTATCGCAGACAACGGGTTTCTTTTAAGTGCCGACTTATTTCTGCCTTCAGAGGGAGCTAGGATATTCAATCTTTAGGTTATTATTAAGTGGGCGCGCAATAAAAAGTATGAAACATCTCCATTACTCAGTCCCTACCTGGCAGTTTGACCTTGAAAATCAGCAGATTTTCCATTTTTCAGTTTCCATTTTCAATTATTGATTATGGAGTTCGATCGCATTCACTTTTACGTTGAAAATGCTAAAATATCCCGCGACTGGTTTGTCAGCCGCTTAGGCTTTCAATCAACGGCAGGTTATGCCAACAGCCACACTAGAACTGAGGTTGTCAGCAGCGGCAATGTACGTTTTGTTTTATCTTCGCCCCTGACACCCGCTAGTCCCGCTGCTACTTGGTTGAAGTTTCACCCTCCAGGAATTGCCGATGTGGGTTTTCGGGTAAAAAATATCGAATTGGCGGTAGCTAGAGCGGCGGCCGAAGGCGCTAAAATCCTGGAACCGATTCAAGAAGACCTAAACGAAGGAGGCTATTTTAAGCGGGCAAAAATCGCTGGTTGGGGAGATTTAAGCCACACGCTCGTTGAGCGAATTGGCGGCCATTCACTGCTATCGGCTTCTCCTAAGCTGCCGGTGTTTACCCTAATCGACCACGTAGTGTTAAATGTTGAATCGGGCGATTTGTCAAGTGCTGTTAGTTGGTATGAAAAAATATTAGGTTTTCAACCGCAGCAAAATTTTGACATTCAGACTGAGAAATCGGCTTTGCGGAGCCAAGTTATGGTGCACGCTGAAGGTGGGGTGCAATTCCCGATTAATGAACCGGCATCAGCTAATTCTCAAATTCAAGAGTTTTTGAGCGCAAATCGGGGGCCGGGAATTCAGCACATGGCTTTGCAAACTAATAATATTGTGGGGGTTGTTGCCGATTTGCGATCGCGCGGTTTGCCTTTTCTGCCGGTTCCTCCAACATACTACTCCGAATTGCAGCAGCGGCAAAACTATGTGCCCGCAGATTGGCAAGCAATTGCAGCTTGTCAAGTTTTGGCAGATTGGCAAGAAGATACTCCCGCAGCGATGCTGCTGCAAATATTTACCCAGCCAATTTTTGCAGAACCGACTTTCTTTTTCGAGATTATTGAGCGCCGAGTTAGTTTAGTTAACGGCACACAGGTGCAAGCTGGAGGTTTTGGGGCGGGGAATTTTCGAGCTTTGTTTGAGGCAATTGAACGCGAACAAATGAAGAGGGGAAGTTTGATAGATGATTGACAAAAATTCCACTTTTTAGGTCATACAGGCGTGTTAATCAGCACTGCGATATCTTTCCAACCGTAGGCAATTTCTTTGAGTGCAACTCCTGCTCTACTTGTTTGCTGTTCGTCTACTTTTTCACCTCCTAATAATTCATAAAACCTATAGGCTGAATTGTCTCCTAGTACCCAAACCAGCATCGAGTTCAAACTTAATTCTGCCAATTTTGTGGCAACTGTTCTCACGAGTTGCCGCCCGATTCCTTGACGCTGATATTCCTCCAAAATATAGATGGCAAATAATTCTCCTTTATATATATATTTGCCGGTGCGCTCGCAACCACCGGCAGCAAAACCCACAATTTCTCCCGATTCATTCTCCGCAACGCACACAAAATTTTTACTTTTTTCTGCGTTTACCAGGAGTTCTTGCCAATTGCTTTCTCGCTTTTCATAGGATAACTGTGCGAGGTAATCTGCTGGTACAATTTTTCGGTAAGCTGTCCGCCAAGTATCTAGATTAACCCGTGCGATTGCAGGTGCGTCAGCGATTTTAGCTTCTCTCACAATCATCAGAAAATACTCCTTTCGGGCCCTGAAATTCTCTTTTCAAGTCTAGGCAAACTATCCGATCCCGCCCTTCTAGTTTAGCTCGATACAGCGCTCGATCGGCCTGTCCAATTAACCCCTCAATCGATAAACCAGCAGCAGGCACAGCATTAGCGATCCCCATACTGAGAGTTATAAACTCACTTACCTTGGAAGCAGCATGAAAAATACCCGCCGTTTTCAAATCGCTGCGAATTGCTTCAGGTACCCGCATGGCTCCCTGCACATCAGTTCGCGGCAAAATTACCGCAAATTCTTCGCCGCCGTAGCGGGCGGCTAAATCTCCTGCCCGCTGAGCGTTGTTAGCTAAAATTTCGGCTACTTGTTTTAAACATTCGTCGCCTCCTTGATGCCCGTAACGATCGTTGTAAAGTTTGAAAAAATCGATATCGCACAAAATTAAAGACAGCGACTCTTTTTCTCGCTCCATCAACTGCCATTCTAACTCCAATTTTTTGTCAAAACAGCGGCGGTTGGGAATTTGAGTCAATCCATCCACCGAAGCGAGCCGCTGCAATTCCATGTTAGCTGCTTGTAATTCTAATTTAGCTTGTTCTAAAGCTAAATTTTGCCGAGCTAATTCTTCACTTTGCCGTTTTTCTTGTTCGTACAAAAATCGGATTGAAGCTTCAGCTTCGTACAATTCTTGCTCTGCATATTTGCGCTTGACAAATTCTCCTAATTGAGAACTTACCACAGCTATTATCTGAAGTAAATCTTGATCGGGCGGCAGTTCTTCCCGGCAAAAAAAAGTCATTACTCCTACAACTTGGCCCCTAGCGTGAATGGGGAAACCGAATCCCGATCGCAGTCCCGCTTCCTGGGCCAAGTGCGATCGCACGAAATTGCGATCGCCCACAAGATCGGTAATCCACTGCGGAGAACCGCTCTTGGAAACTGCTCCGGGCAAACCCTCACCCGCCGCCAAAGTAATCTGCTCGTTGTTTTCGGCAAACTCCCTAACTTCCTCCGCTGCCTGCCAAACTACCCCCCGCCGCCAACAACGAGTTTCCGCGATCGGACAGCAAAGCGGCAGGCACCAAAGTGACTCTTTTTCCGATTTTATTTCCGCACCCAATCTAGTTTCTTCCTCCGCCTCTGCAGGCGTCCAAAGTTCGCCAAGATCCCACCCAAAACTTTGGCAAATAGCTTGCAAAATTCTCGGAGTTGCATTATCTAGAGAACTTGATTCTGATAGGATATGAGTAACAGCATACTGTGCTTCTTGACACTTTTTTATGCGTTGTTGCTTGGTAATGTCTTTGCCGATATATACAAAATCTTGTATAACCTCGCTATCTGCATCCGGGCTTCCTGTGCTTGTCTCAAAACTAGAGCATGAAAACGCAACAATCAGCTTTAAACCTATTTTCGTTTGGCAAGTTACTTTTACTTGAGGCCAATATTCGCTTTTAAGTGCAGGAGGTAGCTGGCTGACTTTGCGTAACAATTCCTCCTCAGCCGTAATCATGGATATGGATTGGCCGATTAATTCCGATTCGGTATATCCAAATAATTGCTGTGCAGCTTGATTCACTTTTTTGATTTGGCCCGATGTTCCTGTTACGAACAAAACATCCCCTAGGGAATTAATGATTTTGTCAATATAATCGCCAGCCGCAGCTAAGTTCTCACCTTTAATACTTGTTTTGTTGGCAGCCTGAACGATGGTTGGCGGAGATCCTATGCTATCTGTCACATCTTCGCATAAAATAATCAATCTGTCAGCAGTGGCTTGTCCCTTATAACCAAAAATGTACAAATT
Organism: Microcoleus sp. D3_18a_C4; assembly: GCF_036702415.1. Taxonomy (NCBI): domain Bacteria; kingdom Bacillati; phylum Cyanobacteriota; class Cyanophyceae; order Oscillatoriales; family Microcoleaceae; genus Microcoleus; species Microcoleus sp. D3_18a_C4. The sequence continues at coordinate 11,475 of NZ_JAUBTI010000016.1, forward strand.
TAGATACAAATAAGATCCGTCTTCGAGAACTCGGCTAATTGATTTTAACTGAAAGTCTTGCTGTCGTTCTTCAATAATATCTTCAAGGATTCCTTCAATTCCGATCAGTTCGGGAAAACTATCGCGCACGTCTTTTCCTTCGCCTACTTCCTCATGAATGTAGGCAAAATCTTGCACTTTCAAAGATATTTCTTTAATCTTGAGTTCCCGATCGACTGTGAGGTATTCAATCCTGCGTAAGGATAACAGCTTATAAAGAAGAATATTAATACTTCTGGGGCTGCTCTCTACAGTTAATGTTGGAAGCATCTCGTTATTGTAGAGCATCTCTCTCAAAGGTTAGCCGGTAAAGTTAGTTGTTGTTTGGCTGCGATTTCTCAGGGAAATTTTTATACTGGCAGATGTCATCACTTGTTACCGCTGGCTAATTTATGCAAACAGTACACTTTGGATTCTCCAAGCAGTTTTTGCTTATTTTAAAAATGGGGCAAAATATTAATTGAACCCACTTTTTTTGAGAAAGCGCAGTCAAAATCAGCCTCTATTGAGGTTGAAATTTATGAACAAGATGTAGCGGTTTACACTATTTGTGCGGCACATTTTCATTTTAAATTCCCCGATATGGCTGACAACCGCTCAAGTTGAGGAACAGCACAGTTTAATTCAAATGTTTGCTTTAATTAGCACCATTCCTATAGACCTTACCTCCCCAGGGTATTTGTGTCAAATTTTGTAAATAAAGTGTTACCTTTAAGTGATATAGTATCGAAAGATTTGTATAAAAGCTTAAAAATACTCTGCTAAATGCTGAGACTTATTACCGACTTTGACGGCCCGATCATGGACGTGTCCGATCGCTACTACCGAGTTTACCAGTATTGTCTGGCCGAGACTCAACGTGAGGGGCAACCAGTGCGCGAACTCCCCAAGGCAGAGTTTTGGGACATGAAGCGCGCGCGGGTTCCCGAAACCGAAATCGCCATCCTCTCAGGATTAGACGCTGCCCAAGCCCGCGATTTTGCCCAGAAACGCCGTCAAACCGTCCACACCCTACCCTACATGATTTACGATCGACCAGTTCCCACCGCTCTGGAAACTCTCGAAAAGGTGCAGGGCGCTGGAGTAGACTTAGCGGTGATGACCATGCGCCGCGTTAGGGAACTAGATGAAGCCTTCAACCGCTGCAATTTAGGGCATTTTTTCCCGGAAAACCGCCGCTATTGCCTCCCCAACGATTACGTTAAAACCGGGGATGTCAAAGATAAGCCCCTGTTGATGGCAAGAGCTCTCGCCGAACTGCCGCCGGCTTCTGACACTTGGATGGTGGGCGATACGGAAGCCGATATTATATCAGCAAAAACGCACGGCGTCAAGGTAATTGGTGTTTTGTGCGGAATTCGCGATCGCACCCAACTAGAAATGCACCAACCGGATTTAATTGCTAACAATTTGAGTGAAGCAGTTGAGATTATTTTAGATAGTCAGTAGTCAGTAGTCAGTTGACAGTTGACAGTTGACAGTTGGCAGTGGTTAATTATTGTTATTGGTTAATTGTTATTGGTTGGTTCGTAGGTTTTAGGTGTTAGTAGTTAGTTGATTGTTACCAATTACCAATTACTAATTACCCATTAACAATTACCAATAACTAATGACAGTTGATGCTTGACTAATGATTGATGACTGTGAACAACTGACAACTGACAACTGACAACTGACAACAGTCAACTGTCAACTGTCAACTGACAACTGACTATCGCAGAAAACCGCTGACCAGCCACAGAATTAAAAACGTAAACAAAGCGATAAATTTCTCTGTTGTTATAAATGCCGGACTGACCAAAGAACCCAAAAAGCCTCCCAGCAACAAGCCTATAACCAAGCCAGCCACAGTCAGCAGCACAGCCCGACCAAATTTTTGTTCCTTGCGATTAACAAAATAAAGACAACAGCCGACCCCAAGAGCCAGAGTCAACTGTAGTAAACCATCATTAGCCGCCGGATAAATACTCAGTCCGCCTAACCCCACATACACCCCAGCCGGCCACAAAATGTCCGATCGGCTAGGAGTATCGATTAACCGCTGCAACCAAGCTGGGCTGCCACTCGGAGGAGAGGGAGTAAAGGTTGGGGGTGGGGGAGTCAGCCGTTCGGGAAAGCGGATGCGTTCGGGTACTTTAATTTTGCCTTCCTGTCGCTGCCGCAGGCGATCCATGAGGATCGCATCGTAAGCTGCTTCGATCAATTCCAAACGTTTCTTGTCACCGCTGTACTGCTCGCCTAGGCGCGTGCGGGCCTCTTGCACTTCATCAAAGGAAGCATCTTCATCGACTTCAAGAAGTTGATAGGGAGTTGGCTCACTCATTGTAATAACCCGCTGAAGACTCTCGTTATATAGCAATCTTAACAAGAGAGGAAAGCGGGGCGGGAGCTCTGCCGCTTTCCCAAAAGTTTTGCTGCTAGTTTTTAGTGTTTTAAAACAGGAACCAGCAAACCTTACGAAGGTAGAAACTAGAAGGCATTTGGCATTCGTAAATAAAAAATAATGAATCCAAAGATTTTTATTTTTATCTGGGCCGTCTAAAATTTTACCTTCTGCCAAATGCCCTCAGAAGGGACTTGTCCTGCTGGCGCTCACAATTCCCGACCACTGGACTTTTTTAAGTCGATCGCGGCGGTAGGAAAAAAAGCGAGCCGAGTCAGAATAAGTACAGAAAGGAGCGATCGCCACTTGAGAAATATCGATTCCCAACTGCTGCAATTGCAGAGCATTGCAGATGCGAACATCCAAGCGTACTTTTCCCGGTTCGGGATCGGCTAAGACAGGCGTTTCGGGGAGTTGATGCAAAAACTCGCAGATGCCGTCTCCTGTCGCACTAACGGCACTCCTAGGAGCAATGGTGGCTCCCAGTTCCGCTGCCACTTCCACAGATACCTGGTAAACCTCTCCAGCGATCGCCGGCCCCATAGCAATCTTCAGATTTTCTAGTTGACTGCCTTGTGCCACAAGTTGAGCGATCGCCTCTGGTAATATCTTAGCAGCAGTCCCGCGCCAACCCGCGTGAACTGCCGCAACCAGTCCCGTGCGATCGTCAGCAATCAGCACCGGCACGCAGTCAGCGGAGCAAACCCACAGCGCCTCCAATTCTCGCTCGGCAACCAAGCCATCAGCCTCAGCATAGCTTGGGGCAGCGGTTTCCGGGCCCGGAGCCACAACCGGGGACAACTCAGTGGTTTTGAGTACCGCATTGCCGTGTACCTGTTGGAGTCGGTAAACCTTAGCTTTCGGTTCGAGAACTTCCGTCAGCTCGATCGGCCCCTGGGGCGAGAAATCGCGAGTAAAAAAGCCGTGAGACCAGCGAGAAAGCAAGCTGCAAGTCAGATAGGGCAAGCCTTCAGAACTCTGCCAGTCCCAACTGATACCGTCAGGCTGTCCAGCGCATTCAGAGTCAGGAAAATTTGTCAAGCGATCGCCAGCTACAGTCATGAAACCTATCCTTACTCAAGCGAATCATCAAAAAAATGGGCGGAGCGAAGCGGAGGGCCCAAACCCCGTCCTTTTAGGAAGGCTTTACATGAATTTTTGTTAAGCTCTACCATTTCACATTAGACGTGCTAGTATGTGAAACAGCGTACTTAAGGTCAGCATGACACTAAAAGCCTTCAGCTATCGATTCTACCCAACGCCGGAACAAGAAAGTTTGTTGCGACGTACTTTGGGTTGTGTTCGTTTGGTCTACAACCGTGCTTTAGCCACAAGAACGGAAGCTTTGTACGCACAACAGAAACGGGTAGGCTATGCTGAGACTTCTTCAATGTTAACCGAATGGAAGAAAACCGAAGAACTAGATTTTCTGAACAAAGTTAGCTGTGTGCCATTACAGCAATGCTTGAGACATTTACAAACGGCTTATACCAACTTTTTTGATGGGCGGGCAAAATATCCTAACTTCAAAAAGAAACGCAACGGTGGTAGTGCAGAATTTACCAAGTCAGCATTTAAGTTCAGAGATGGACAAGTCTACCTAGCAAAAAGCACAGAAGCGTTACCCATTCGCTGGAGCCGGACACTACCTGATGGTTGCCGACCATCAACAATTACAGTAAAGCTTGCACCATCAGGTAGGTGGTCAGTTTCTCTGCTGGTAGATGTTGAAATTGAAGCATTACCCAAAACAGATAATCAAGTCGGTATCGACCTGGGAGTTACAAGCTTGCTCACTTATAGCACTGGCGAAAAGATTGCCAATCCCAAAGGATTCAAGGCAAAATATCGCCAACTTAGAAGAGCGCAAAAATCTTTAAATCGCAAACAAAAAGGGTCCAACAACCGTCACAAAGCACGGCTTAAAGTAGCGAAAGTGCATCAAGAAATTACTGATGCAAGGAAAGATAATCTTCACAAGTTAACAACGCGGTTGGTGCGTGAAAACCAAACCATCGCCGTAGAAAACTTAGCTGTGAAGAATATGGTTAAAAACCCTAAACTTGCCGCTTCTATAAGTGATGCAAGTTGGGGGGAATTAGTCAGACAACTTGACTACAAGTGCGATTGGTACGGTCGCACTTTAATTAAGATTGACCGATGGTTTCCGAGTTCAAAACGGTGTGGTAATTGCGGACACATCGTTAACAAGATGCCGTTGAATATCCGAGAATGGGATTGTCCTAATTGCGGGACGCGCCATGACCGAGATATTAATGCGGCAAAAAATATTTTGGCGGCAGGGCTTGCCGTGTCAGTCTGTGGAGCGACTGTAAGACCTGAACAGAGTAAATCTGTTAAGGCTGGTGCGAAACCCCGTAAGGGACAGAAGCAGAAACCTGAATCGTGAGGTTGAGGAATCCCCGTGCGTTTACGCCTGGGTGGATGTCAACAGTGTGGCCGTCACAGACTTCTAGGCAAGTGCCATCGGGCTCAAAAAAACCGGATATCGATCGCGACTGAATGCGTAAAGCATTTGAGCTTGTTCGATGTGCAGAAAAAATTGCCTCAAGCCCGGTAAAATCAGTTAAGCCTGTATATAAAGACAAGGATTGCCATACATTCGATCCTGACCAAAAAAAGGGGATACAAGCCTCCCCCTTCTAGGGGGAATTTCGGTTCGGAATCTCTCAAGCAAGGTGTTTGAATAAACAGCACCGCATTTATTCATGTTGGCTCTACAATGGTTGTATGTTAAATCTCACCTACGAGTACAAGCTCATTCCTACCGACGCGCAACGCCAGACTTTCGACCTGTGGCTCAATATTTGCCGCAAGGTCTACAACTTTGGATTGCGAGAACGAAAAGATTGGGTTAATTCTCGTAAGTGTGAGATCAACTCGTGCAGCATTAAGCAGGAATACATGATCCCTGCTGATGCACCGCGTCCAACATTTGCCCGCCAATGCAAATCATTGGCAATCGCAAAGAAGTTAATTCCTGAGTTGAAACTGCCTCACACCCATGTATTGCAGCAGGCATTGCGCCAACTAGAGGCAGCGTTTGTGGCGATGTGGGAACGAGGACACGGTTTTCCTAGATTCAAAAAACGGATGCGCTCATTTGTGTTCCCTCAATTGAATCTAGAATCCGTTATACGGTTTGATAATGCCGATTGGGTCAACCTACCCAAGATTGGGTTAGTTAAAATGCACCTGTCGCGTCCAATCCCTCAAGGGTTTGATGTCAAGCAAATTCGCGTTGTTAAGAGGGCTTCAGGTTACGTAGCCATGCTCAGTTTGCAATGTGATGTCGCAGTGCCTCAAGCCCCACCTTCAGGGCATGGATTAGGGATTGATTTAGGGTTAAAACATTTTTTGGCAACTTCTGATGGTGAATTGATTGATAGACCTCGATTTTTTGTGGATGGACAACGCAAGCTGAAATTGCTGCAACGTCAACTCAAGCGCAAGAAAAAAGGCTCTAGAAAGTTTCGTCAAATTGATCGCCAAATAGCGAAGCACCACGAATACATCTCGAACAGTCGAAAAGACTTTCATTTCAAGACCGCACATCATTTATGTAACTGGGCCCAAACAATATTTGCTGAGGACTTGAACCTCAAAGCAATGTCAGCCGGAATGATGAGCAAGCACACGCTTGATGCAGGGTTTGGTCAGTTCCTGAATATCTTGGGTCATGTTTGCTTTAAGCGAGGTGCATACTTTGCAAAAGTAGACCCGAACCGAACCAGTCAAACTTGTCCCTTATGTCAAACCCATACAGGCAAAAAAGAACTATCCGAACGGGTGCATAGATGTCAAACGTGCGGCTATGAAACGAATCGAGATGTTGCAGCCGCGCAGGTGGTGTTGCAGCGTGGATATACAGCGGTTGGGCAAATCGCAGTGAATTTTGGGGAGGGCTAGCTACATGAGTAGTCCCAATGAACCAAGAATCCTCGTGCCTTCGGGCCGAGGAGTTGTCAATTCGAGATCCTTGTGCCCCCTGTTGAGTTGGGAAAAAAAATCGTGAAACCAGTTCCAGACAAGCAAATAACAGCCCATTTGAACACCAAACAGCAAAAAAAGAACCCTACAGGCGCCCGGACTCGATCGCGCCTTTTGTCCGATCGCTCACTGCTGGTGGGACTGGGTTGTCTTGCCAGTCTGGGACTGCTCAGCAAAGGCTTAGTTTGGGCCCAAGCCGAAATTCCGCCAGCAGAACAAGCCGTCCCCGGCGCAGCAGACCTCCAGCCATTATTTGAAGCTCCTCTCCCGCCCCCGGAACCCGAATTCAGCCAAGGGTCGCCAGAACCCTACCCTGAACCGCAGGCAGAAGTTCCGCCGTCCGAGCCTTTCGATGCCGCACCGCCGTCAGAGCCTGAGTACGCCAGCGAACCACCTCCCACCGAATATTATCTGCCGGAACCCGCGCTGATTCCCCTGCCAGAAGCGACGGCCCAAGAGCCGCCTTTTGAAGCGCCAGTTAACCCAGCCCACGCTGAAATCGACCAAACAGACTACAGCATTGGCGCTACCAGCGAGTACCAAGAGTACGAAGCGCCAACCAGAATAGAGTTTGCAGAACGATCGAACGGCTGCGAAGGAGGTGGCGATTTGTGCGCGCCTCCTCCTATTTCCGAGCCGGTGACGGCAGATGCAGCAGAACCCAGCTACAGACAGGAAACTCCGATCGCAGACGACGGCTATATTGCAGCCCCTCCTCCTCGAAATCTGCCAGAAAGCCTTCCGGGCGAGGTTCGGGGAACTGTTGCCGGAAATAGTAGCGGGAATCCTGTCAGTAAACTCGGTCAAGCCGTTCAACAAATAGGCAGCCAGGTTTGGGGGGGTTCCAACCCGCCGGAATCTGGTTACGTAGCCCCGCGCTACTCGGCTAACGCAGGATACTCCGCAGACACTGGATACTCGGCTAACATCGGCTACTCGGCTAACATCGGCTACTCGGCAGACACTGGATACTCCGCAGACGCTGGATATTATGCCGGATCGGCATCTTACGGCGGCGGCGCTCCAGCGCCCAGCATGGGACTCGGGCCGGTTCAAGTCGGTGCGGTTAGTGTCAGCAGCGGCAGCAATACCGGTTTTGCTTACTACAATCTCACGCCGCGTCCCCCAGGCGTGCCCGGAAATGGCAACACCAGCTTGCTGTTTCCGCTATCTATTGCTTCGGCCATTACTTCGCCGTTTGGGTGGCGGACTCATCCGGTTATGGGCTACGGCAGGTTTCACACCGGAACTGACTTGGGAGCCCCGATGGGAACGCCCGTACTGGCAGCCTATGCGGGTCAAGTGGCGATCGCCGATTGGTTGGGTGGCTACGGTTTGACGGTGGTTCTCAACCACAACAAAAATTCTCAGGAAACTCTCTACGCTCACCTTTCGGAACTCTTTGTGAAACCGGGAGAGTTCGTGAAACAGGGAGAGACGATCGGCCGCGTCGGCAGTACGGGAATGTCTACAGGGCCTCACCTTCACTTCGAGGTTCGGCAAATGACTGACCAGGGTTGGGTGGCGATCGACCCTGGTTCTCAGCTAGAATTCGCTCTGGCAAAAATGATCGGCAGTTTGGAAACCGCCAAAGTACCGCAAATGCCGAAAATGGTGGAAATACAAACCGCCAGCGGACTCAAGGATTTGGAAAACGATCTGCCCCAGTTGCCACCTCTGCCGCTGGGAATGGACATCGAAGTTCACAACCTCCAGCCGCCATTCCCGGAACTGTTAAAAGCTGACACTTCTAAGCCCAAAGCTTCTGAAGCAGTCAAACCCAAACCTCAGAAGCAAGCTAACAGGTAAAAATTGGGGATTGCGTAGATTAATTTTCTTGTGGAACGGTGGAAAAGCCCAGCCCCTACTCCCCACAAGAAAATTTATGTTTTGTGCAACGGGATCGCGTGTTCGTTGCTTTTCCTCGTTACCAGGCTCTTTCGGGTAACGAGGAAAAACTCATAAAAAATGGTAACTTGCAGCTTATGCTAATAGCGCAGCATTTGTGGGAATTAATTTTATTTCTGATTATTGTAGTCGGGCCGATTCCCTTAAGCTTGTCTCTTGCCTTCGAGAATCAGAAAGAAAACAATAACTATTCATTTCCCCATTTTCTCCTCGTACTCCTGACGGGATGGAGCGTTGCACAAGTTTGTATCGGCTTGATTTTAGGAAGTGCCGATCGACTAAATATTGCTGCGGTGATTATAGCAGAAATTCTGATTTGTGCGATCGGCTTCATCCTGATTTATACCAAAAACCACCAAACTTTTACCTTCTCGCAGTGGCAGATTCCCCAACTAAAGCAACCTTTGGGCCCATCAGAATTCCTAATTATTGTTGCCACCGCTGTTGCAGGATTTTTGCTGTGGAAAACTCTAGCAAGCAAACCCACAACCAATTATGACTCATTGTGGTTTCACCTGCCTGCGATCGCCCGATGGTATCAAACCCATTCATTTACATTATTAGATGTCGCCGGAAATTGGATTTTTGAACACGAGCAAGCTAAAGTATATCCCTACAATTGGCACGTTTTATCTGCTTTGTGTGTACTCCCCTTCAGAGAAGATTTTATCGCAGCTTTTCCCCTGCTAATTGCCTGGGTAATTGAGGGAATTGCCGTATATCTATTGAGCGTAAAATTTGGAGCCACCCGAATTCACGGCATGGCAGCAGCATCTTTAGTATTAACAGTACCGATGGTGCTCAACCAAGTTAACACTATTCACCCAGACTTACCGCTAGCTGCAATATTTACAGCGGGTTTGTATCTGGGTTTATCCTATCATAGCAGCCGATCGCAATCCGAACTTTCCCTATTTTTGGCAGCCGCAGGAATGCTAGCCGGAATAAAAATTACGGGAATAGTCTATACAGCCTCACTTTTAGGAGGATTAGCAATATTAGAAATTAAAAACTTCGCGGTTAATAAAAATTCCACACCAACTCAATTTAGAATTCGCCACTTTATCAAACCCGTGTTAGTTTGCGGCATAGCTTGTTGCTTGCTTTTAGGAGGTTTTTGGTATACGAGAAACTTGCTGCAAATCAATTATCCTCTCGGCGAAGTCGGCGATCTTAAAGTTCCCTTACAGCCTTTTTCCTTACCGTCTCCCGTACCTGCGCCAACACCTCCCGTACAGCAAGCAACACCTACCCAGCCTGCGCCGTCAGCTTCGCCGTCTTTCAATATTTGGCAAAGCACTTTAGCAGCTCAATTTAATCCCACCAATATTTCCCACTGGCAAACTGTCGGCTTACAAATTATCATTAGATTGCAACTGCCTTTTCTGGCGATCGCGCTTCAGGTATTGGCAGCACCTCTGGTGTTTATCCAGGGTAAAGCCAGAATAATCAATCAAAATAATATTATTTTAATAATACTTCTCGCCAGCACAGGAATTCTGTATCTAATTACACCTTACACGTCCGGTACGGCGGGAGATTCGATCGGTAAACTCAGCCCTTTACTGGGTTTTAATCTCAGATACGGCTTTCCCTTTTTAAGCGTACTCGCCATCGCCGCCGCAGCTACAGCAACTCGGATAAAAACTCCAAATCTAGTTGTTCTGATAGTGGTGTTGGTTAGTGGTTTGTTCGGAATTACTAGCAACACACTTTTTGATTATATTAAAAATGCTTCTTTCACCGGAGATAGTATTGTTTGGGGGAGTTTATTGATTGACAATTTTAAGTCTAACCCAAGAGAAGCTATTAATACTATCGGAAAAATATTAGGCCCCAGTTGGCCAGATATATTACCATCTCCGATATTTTATATTGTGTCAGTGACACTGGCTGCGATATTGTGGAAAATCAATCCTGGCTTAGAATGGCTGAATCATCTATTTCCCACCCGCAAAAAATCGATTTACATAGTGATAATTGGTGTCTGTATAGGATTGATAGTAATTGGTAATTGGAGGGAAAAGCGAGATTTCGCACGCACAGAACTGTATCGCGGTATTTACGAATATATTGATAAAAATACAGTACCAGATGAAAGAATAGGCTTCTTTTTAAGTTCGCGCAGCTACCTGTTTTACGGGAGAAATTTGGACAGACAAGTTTTATATGTGCCGTTTAGAGCCGATCGACTTTCGGAATGGATTGACAATCTACGGCGAAATAAAATTAGGACTGTGGGATTCGGGCCCCTGACTGGGACAAACGCAGCTACCAGAAAAGCTCTATCTTGGCTGACAAGTGCCGAAGGCCCGCTGCAACCAGTTTTCGGAAAAAATTTTAATACTGAGCCGGTGCTGTATCGTTTGAAAAATTGGTAACTGCTCACCGCCACTGCGTTGCAGTGCGTAATTACGTTTTAATAGTCTTAATTTCTTTTTTCATTAAGACAACTCTGCCTCTGTCGGGGGAGTGGCGCTAATGTTCACTTGAGGGAGCGTGTCAATATTTGGTTGATTTCGCTTGACAATGAGGGAAATTGAGCGGTGAAAAATGTTCCCTATCGTTACCATTAATTCGATCTTTTTGCGCCGGATCTCTATCAACACCTCCCGGCCGATCTGTTGGTTCTCAGAGGATGGCGTATCTTCTACTCTCACAGGTGCATCGAGAGCATCCTGATGTTTCCCAGACTGGGATAATAGGTTTAAAAGGCTCTTTCCCAATACTATGTAAAAGCCAGAACGCAATAAGGGTGAGATGCACTCAGTTTTTAAAGCTTGGAATAACCAAAAGAGCGCGGTGCGATCGCGGCCGTTGCGGCTGCTTTGGTTCGCTAAGTACAGCAAAAAATTACTGGTAGATAATCGGTGCAGGAAATCGGGAATTTCGGGATGCCGTTGCTTGGCAGCTTGCAGCATCAAAGATTGAGAATTCGCCATTGTCGTATAGTTGGTAGACATAGTGTTATACATTCTGCGATAGCCAATGGAAAATTCCGACACGGCTCGAAATTGATAAAGCTCTGCTATCCGCAGGTATAAGTCCCAGTCTTCACAGCCTTGAGCATTCCTTTCCTTCAATGTCTTGTCATAAACCCCCACCTTTTCCAAACAACTGCGACGGATCATAGAAGCACTCGCGTTTCCTATAAAGTTGTGGCAGATTAGGGTAGCGTACACGTCACCTTCAATTCTAAAAGACCGGAATCCTCCTGTTAGCAATCCTTTTTCATCTAAGTCTACTGTCCACGAATAGACCACCCCTACTTCTTCGCCTCCCTCCAACATACATTCAACTTGTTTTTCTATGTTTTCAGGATACCAAATATCATCGGCATCAATGGGGGCAATATATTCTCCTCTCGACTGCTGAATTCCTAAGTTTCGAGCAGCAGCGACTCCAGCATTTTGCTGTTTCAGAAGCTGGACGCGAGCATCTTTTTGGCTAATTTTTTCGACAATTTCAGGGGTTCGATCCTGGGAACCGTCATCGACTACTAAAACTTCAATTGCTGGATAAGTTTGAGCTAGAACAGATTTCAGAGTTTCTTCAATAAATGGCTCAGCGTTGTATGCAGGGATAATGACTGAGACGAGAGGTAAATTGGGAGATTTTTGATAATCTGGCTGCATTGGTTTTTAACAAGGTTTTTCAATTTTTTTTCTTTGTAGATTGGCAGCTCTACCTTACACTCGTCGCAGTCAGGACTTACACAGTCGGCGGAAGAGATAGCCAAGAAACCCCTAATAAAAATTGTACCGCCTTCTCTGTTCAACGTCAATGGTATATAGCACGTATCAATGAGTTGTGCAAAGCAAGAGAATGGTGATAGACTACAACTAAAAGTCATATTCTAAATGATAAAAAGATGCTACCCGGCCCACAGCTACTTCGCTCAGCAATGATTTTGATTGTTTCATTGATTACATAAATCCGTGTTCTGCTAAGAATTCGGGTGTAATTGTTCCTAAACTGTTGATTGTGGAGGTTTCTTCCCACGGTTCGGGATGGGATTTTGAGCCGCTGCGGAGAAATTTGGCGACATATTTGCCCAGAATATCTGCTTCTAAGTTTACTAAACTTCCTGGTTGCAAATAGCTGAGGTTTGTCTCACCAAAACTGTGGGGAATGACAGCAACTTCAAACCAATTGCCGTCAGCATCGCAATCTGCCACGGTTAAGCTGATGCCGTTGACGGCGATGCTGCCCTTGGAAACGATGTAAGGCGCGATTTGACGTTGCCATCCCGAATTGGCGGATGGTGGCGCAGTAAACCGCATCTCCCAAGCGTTGGCGGTTTGGGTTGATGTGGCTAAAGTGCCGATCGCATCTACGTGCCCCGTCACAAAATGTCCTCCCAATTTGCTACCGGCGCGCAGGGAGGTTTCTAGGTTCACCAAAGCATCGGGGAATGAGCCCAGAGTAGTGCGGCGGAGAGTTTCTGGGGAAGCGACGGCGACAAAACCCGTCGCAGGCAGAACTTCCACTACCGTCAAACAGACTCCATCCACGGCTACGCTGTCCCCAATGGCTAAATCTTGTAAAATCTGGTAGGAGTTGTTTGATGTGCAGGAAATTTGGAAATAATCGTTGCCTAGCGACTTCAGTTTTCCGAGAGATTGAATTAGTCCTGTAAACATAAGTATTTTTCCTTAGTCGATCGCCTATTTACATCAAACCACAGTCACAAACCAGATGCAGGAGCTTTTTCCGTCCCCCTGTCCCCCGGAGTCAATCGAAAATCGAAAATCGAAAATCTAAAATCGATAGTCCCAGATCAGTTGCAGATTCAGGCGAAGATCGAGTCATACTGGATTTAGGTCATCTTTATGTCCGAGTTTTCTACCGCCTTGCAGTTTCTTAATTCTGTCAGTAACCCAGCCCTAAAACCAGGGACTGAGCTTGTAAGAGCAATCGAAGCAAGCTGTGCTGACGGGCCTCAGCCTTAACTGGCTACGTTATTTGAGTCACGACACTCCTTGAATGCGACGCTAGTTTTCCGCTCTGTCATTTGCAATTAAACAGTCTTAAGGTCACGCTCGACAGTGTTGCAAGTCTAACAAGCTCTCATAACATTGACCGACAAGCGAACATTACCCCGAAAGGGAGCCGGAGACAACCATATCTCCAAAGAGGGGCAACCATACCCCTCTACCCCCGAAAGGGGAAAGGGGATTCAAGGTGGTGCTCACTGAGCGTAGTCGAATGTGTTGAAACCGCCCATGTTGTTTCCCTCTCAGGACTAAAGTCTCTGAGTTTCCCACTTACCGAGCATTTTTATGATTGAAATGAAAGTCGCTGGAATTGCCTTAGATGCAGCCACGCGCAGTCCTATTGTCCTATTGAGAGACGCTACTGAGCGACGGGCTTTGCCTATTTATATCGGTCAGGAGCAAGCAAAGGCTATTATTAGCGCGATCGAAGGCCACAAGCCTCCTCGGCCCTTAACTCACGATCTGATGGTCAATTTTTTAGAGGCATGGAGTCTTACCTTGGAGCGCATAGTTATTCACTCGCTGCAAGATAACACGTTCTATGCCGTGCTGATCGTCCGTCAGGGAGAAGTTAAAAAAGAGATCGATGCCCGACCTAGCGACGCGATCGCCCTAGCCCTGCGAACGAACTGCCCCATCTGGGTGATGGAAGAAGTCGTCGCCGATGCTTCGATACCTGTCGATCGAGATGCTGATGAGGCAGAACGCCGGGCCTTCCGGGAATTTATCTCAAACCTCCGTCCAGAGGATTTGATTAAGAGAAGCGGCTTTAGCCCGGGCGAAACTTCCTAACATTTATGCGCTATCGACGGTTTGGCAAAACGGAGTTGCACCTGTCTGTATTTTCCTTGGGAACCATGCGCTATTTGGCTTCTGAGGAAACTGCCTGTCAGACTGTACAACAGGCGGTTTCTCAGGGAATCAATCACCTGGAAACGGCGGCGGGTTACGGTTGCAGCGAGGAATATCTTGGCGCAGCCCTTTCGGCTGGTTTGTCTGTCGATCGATCGCGCCTCCACGTCACTACAAAAATTTCCCCAACCGAGGATGCAGCAGCCATGGAACGCTGCATCGACGCATCCCTCAAACGCCTGAATTTAGACTATATCGATTGTCTGGCAATTCACGGTTTGAATACTTGGGAACATTTGGCGATTGTGCGAGATCCCACAGGCTGCATGGAAGCTGTACGCAAAGCCCTGGCTGATGGGATCATTCGGCACGTCGGCTTTTCGACTCACGGGCCTCTGGATCTGATTTTGGCTGCAATCAATACAGATTTGTTTGAATTTGTCAATCTGCATTATTACTATTTTTTTCAGCGCAACGCCCCGGCAATTGAACTCGCCAAAGACAAAGATATGGGCGTTTTCATCATTTCCCCGGCAGATAAAGGAGGGCAACTCTACACGCCCCCGGAAACTCTCGCACAATTGTGCTCGCCTTTCTCGCCCTTAGAGTTGAACTATCGATTTTTACTCAGCGATACGAGGATTGGGACTTTGAGTGTGGGCCCTGCAAATGCCACAGAATTAGAGCAACCTCTGAAATATTGCGATCGCGACTTTCCCCTCACCAACTCCGAAATCGCTGCGTTCGATCGGCTAGAATCGGTTATTGCAGCAACTTTGAAAACCGACAAATGCAGCCAGTGCTATGCCTGTTTGCCTTGCCCGGAAAACATCAACATTCCCGAAGTATTGCGACTCCGCAATCTCGCCGTCGGGTGCGACATGACTGACTTTGGCAAATACCGCTATGCAATGTTTGAAAATGCCGGACACTGGTTTCCCGGCAGCAAAGGCAACCGCTGCACCGATTGCGGCGAATGTTTGCCCCGGTGTCCCGAAGAGTTAGACATCCCAACTTTGCTCAAAGATACTCACCAGCGACTCGGCGGCAAAGCAGGCAGGCGGTTGTGGGATTGAAAAAAAGCTGAAGCAGGGAAAAGGCGATCGAGCGTATCTAAGTGTTGCAATAATTACGCTAAACTTTGGTTGAATCTGATATCTTCTACCATTCTCGCTTAACAGGCCTTTCGGGCCTGTTCCACAAAGAATTAATTTCTTGTGGGGAGTAGGGGTTGGGCAGGAGATCCCGCCCATAAAAACCTTATTGAGAATGGTGTAACATTTCAGTTGAACTGAATTTACGATACAGTCGATCGATAAACTACTTCGTTTTACGACTGTATGCGGGAGCATCCCGATTTGGCAAAAAGCGTTTTTAAGGAGTGCGAGTATCTTGCACAGCAAAGCCTACCTCTAACCGCGAACACTCCTGTGAAAGGACTCATTTGGATGATCCCAATACACTTTAAATAGGAGCCGACAGTATTATATGTAAAAACAACTAAATAACACAATCTAATTAACAGCGAGAAACCGATTTTTTTGAGAATACCCAGTCATTTTCTTGCTTGGTTGGCGGCGAGAGGCAACAATTTTATGATGATATCATGTCCGATCGATTAACCATAATATCCCGGTCGGGGCGGGTTTTGGAGATTGTCAATTATTGGCAGGTATTGTTGGTGAACCCGCCCCTACAAAAATCTCGATCGCTCGACCGGATAGGATAGGAGTGATTAACCGAACTCGATATAAAATCTAAAATCGTTCAACTGAGCGCTCACGCCAAAGTCTAAAATCTAAAATCTAAAATCTAAAATCTAAAATTGATTGCTTGTCATCTACAACCGATCCCGCATCTACTACTATGGCTCATACTCAGTTAAACGACAGCCAGCCAAATTGTCTGCAGCCAACTAAAGTTGCGACTTCCGAAAGAAGATTGAAAGCAGCTTTCAAGCCGTGTACCTACAACTTATCTGTTACCAGAAAACAGCTAATCGGACTGCTGACTTTACAAACAATCTTGCCCGTCGGACTAACGGCAGCAGCAATTTGGCTAACATCGGCACTTGGAAGCAATCAACTGCAAAATCAAGCTAAATCTGAACTGAGCCTTAGTGAAATTAACTACAATCTCCAACTCGATCGCGCCGCCGACCGTTTGCAAAACTCCTCTGACAGCAAAACGATCGCCCAAATAGCCTTATCTTACAACAGCGGTAAAAAAGTATCAGATTTGCAAAAATCTGTCAAGCAAATTCTAGAAAATCAAGTCAAAACAGGGGAAATAGACAGCGCGGCCTTAGTTGGAAAAAACAGGCAGATAGTGGTTAGCGTCAACTCTAACCAGAAGGGAAAAAGTTTTAACCTGCAAAAAATAGTCTATCGAGTATTCGCTACAAAAAACCCAATTACAGCTACCGAAATCATTGCCAAATCGGAATTTCAGGAACAATTGCGATCTTTGTCGGCCGGAAATGGATCTCGCCCTGTTCTCCTCCACTACGCAGCAATTCCCATAAAAGATCCCAAAAATCAGACAGTGATTGCTGCCTTAGTGTTAGGAAAAATTATCAGCAAAACTTCGGCAGTTGCTAGCAGCGAAACCCTCAATTTACAGGGCGGAGGATATCAGGCTATCTACGCACCGCTGGCTGACGGCAAATTTGTCTTGGCAAGTTGGCCAGCAGTTACAAAAAACCAACAGTTACCAGACTTGCTGGCAGAGAAATCGCTGCTGAAATCTGCACTCGCAGCAGGCGGCAAACCAGTCGCCGGAAACGTACAAACAGGCAGTCAAACTTATGCAGTAGCTGCCAAATCCCTTGGCAATTTAGGGGGAAAACCCGCAGCAATTTTAGTGCGATTCATCCCCAAAAGCTCGATCGCAACTTGGTGGGAAAACAACTGGCTGCTGGCCATGTCTGCGACTGCCATTGTTCCCTTCGCCTTGGGAGTTGCCGTCACTCGCCGGATTGCCAAACCCGCTAACTCGGATTTATCAACAGCAGAGGGGAATTGGGCATTTAACTCCAGCGCCGAACTGCCGCAGCAATCGCGGACATTTGATATAATTTATGACAATTTAAATTTCGGCGAATTCCCCGATTTATTTCCCAAAAAATCGAGTTTAGATGGTCAATTAGCCGTAGATTTTCGATATAATAAAAAATTGGCGGGCGCTCGCCCGATCGCAAATCCCCACATCCCGCTTGCTTTCCAACCCCTAGAATTGCCCGAAAACTCCGTCTCAAACCAGTCGCGGCAGGTAAATACAGAACTAGAAAAAAGCGCGATCGCCTTAAATCTAGTCCAGGAAGCTTGGCAAGACTTAAATCGCCTCAACTTGGAATTGCAGCCAGAAATACTCGATCGCCAAAACACTCAAAAAGCCCTGCGAAAGAGCGAAGCACTGCTGCAAGCGATTTTAGACAACTCAACAGCAGTAATTTACATCAAAGATGTTGACGGAAAATACCTGCTCACCAACCGGCATTTTGACAATTTGTTCGACATCGCAAAAGAGCAAATAACAGGGAAAACCGACGGCGATATTTTTCCCCAAGACTCTTCAGCAGCCCTGCGAGAAAATGACCTGAAAGTTCTCGAATCCTCCTCGCCCCTAACCCTCGAAGAAATCATCCCTCAAGACGACGGCCCGCACACTTATATTTCTCTGAAATTTCCCCTCTGCAACTCCGAAGGTAAAGCTTATGCAGTCGGTACAATTTCTACAGATGTGAGCGATCGCAAACTTGCCGAACGCACCCTAGAAAAAGCCAAAGCAGAACTAGAAATAGAAGTCGAACAGCGCACCCTATTCCTCAAACAAGCCAACGAACTCTTGCGGTTTGAACTCGCCGCCAGAGTCCGCGGCGCCATCACAGTCAGACAAATGACGGCTCAAGTAGCCCGACACGCCAGAACAGTTGACGGCATTCTCGGCGCTTCTCTTGACCTAATTTTTCTAGTGGATCGATCGGGAAAATACACCTATGTCAGCCGCACCGCCGCTCAAGCTGCCGGCATGAACCCCAGAGAAATGATTGGCAAAACCTGGCAGGAATTAGGCTGGCCGCCAACAATTATGCAGCGGGTTCACCAAGAATGCGACGGCATATTTGCCACAGCCGAGCCCAAGAAAGGCGAAGTAATTGTCCCCACGGCCAACTGGGGAACCCGTGACTACGAGTACATTCTCAGCCCGGTTTGTACGACAGACGGCAGCGTCGAAGCGGTAGTGGCGACACTGCGGGATATCACCGAACGCAAAGACGCTGAGGAAGCATGGCAGTTGGCTAAAGAAGCCGCAGAACTCGCCAACCGCGCCAAGAGTGCTTTTCTGGCAAACATGAGCCACGAGTTACGCACTCCCCTCAACGCGATTATCGGCTACAGCGATATGCTAGCGGAAGATGCCGAAGAGTTAGGCAACTTACAGGTAGTCTCGGATTTAGACAAAATTCGCACTGCTGGCAAACACTTGCTGCGCCTAATTGACGACATTCTCGACATTTCCAAAATTGAAGCTGACAAGATGGAGATTTACCTCGAAAGCTTCGATGTTGGAGGCTTAATCGAGGAGGTGGTAACAACTATCAAACCGCTAATGGATAAAAACGGCAATACTTTGCAAGTATTGAGTTCTGACAATATCGGCGCGATGCACGGCGATTTGATGAAAGTGCGACAGGTAATGCTGAATTTGCTCAGCAATGCTGCTAAATTTTCTGCTAATGGGGCGATCGTGCTTACTGTCGAAAGAATTACCAGCGAAGAATTAAAAAATAAATATCAACCAAAAATTGCTCAAATGTTAATTTTGGATTCAGACTTTTTAATTTTTCGAGTGACGGACACGGGCATCGGCATGACACAAGAACAGCAAGAGCGACTGTTCCAACCTTTTACTCAAGCGGACAATTCAACTACTCGCAAGTACGGGGGTACTGGTTTGGGACTGACTATCAGTCAGCGTTTTTGTCAGATGATGGGCGGCGATATTGAAGTTACTAGCGAGTTAGATTGCGGTTCTACTTTTACTGCTTGTCTGCCTGCTTCATTGTTTAGGCGATCGGAATTTTAACATGACTGTAGGGGCGGGTTTTACCCACAAGAAAAGAAAAAAAAAACAATCTAATAAACCCGCTCCCACACAACAAAAAATCGCAATGTACATCTTTTGCATATAATAAAATGTAAGGTTGATGTAGGTTATCTGCTGTGCGGGGGCGGGTTTTCTAGATGGCGAGTTGCCGACATAAATGGTTGGTAAAACCCGCCCCTACAGGAAATATATAAAAAAGAAAACAATTATGAAATACGATGTTGATACCCGCAAGAATAGCATTTTGACAAAAAGTTTATTTTTGTTCCTGAGTGCGGGTTCTGCCTGCCTCGGAGCCTTGCTGTGGGGACAATCTGCGGCATTTTCCCAGCAGCCAGTCTGCCCGACTGGCAACCCTGCTAATTTCCCGTCGCCCCCGCTTTCGCAAACCGAAAAAAGTGTGCCGAGTCTGTGGTTAGCTCAAAAACTCTTTGGCGGAAAATTGCTCGATCGCTGGTTTGTCGATCCTGGCAATACTTGGGTAATTCTCATCGTCAACCGCCAACTTTGGAGTTTGCTCGATTATATGGAACGCTATCAATTTGTCAACCGCTTTGGCACTGTCGCCAGCGATTACGGTTACAATGTGCGAGTTTGCAACCGTCAAGGCACAGCTTTGGCAGTTTATTCGTGCAAGGGCGATCGGCTAAGCTGTAAAATAGACTTAGAATCTCTGTCAAATCCCGGTCTCCGAGGCAAACTCAAAGGCTTTTAGTAGGGTGCGTCAGCTAGAGAGATTTTTGGGATAATCGATAAATCAAAAGCTGACGCACCCACATTTTAGCTGATAAATGCGGTTTATAATTCGTATAAAAAAATGAAAACAACCCTTGAGCTTCCTGCTGAATTAGAACCTTTTCGCCAAGAAATTGAAAGTTCAGAAAAGCCTGTTATCAAAATCACTTACGAACGAAAGGCAACTGATTTCTGGTCAAGCAAATTTGGCGGAGTGCCTTACTTGCCGAAAGGTTACAATTTTCCCAAAGATAGTGATGGAAAATATATGCACCTTTTGGCACAACTCAATTTTGAGGAAATATTTGCCCAAGTGCCATATTTAGCGCCTTTCCCCAAAAAAGGAATATTGCAATTTTATATTAGTAAGAACAATCTAGGTTCTTATGGAATGGATATAGAGAAGTTGGACAATCAAAAAGATTTCAAAGTATTGTACTTTTTAGAAATTGACAGAAATCATTGTCAAACAGATTTTGCTTTTTTGTTGGATATCAATGAGAGCTATTCAACTTTAAACAATCAAAAATTTAGTGCCTTGCAATTTGTTGACGAAAATAATTGTCCGATTGATAATCCTTTGGTCGATTGTATTTATGAACATTATTATTCACCTTTAAAGCACCAAGATGTGAATAATTCTCAAGAATGTTTGGCTTTACAGTTTAGTCCTGACAATGAGTGGGTTTGCCCAGAAGACTATCAAATTAATAACATTTTTGAAGAACAAAAACTTAAACAATTCTTTGAGGTAATGAGTGCAGATAATTACAAATTATTTGATTGGTATTATGCTAATTTATACGAAATTCACCATAAAATAGGGGGATACGGCTACTTTACGCAAACTGATCCTCGTGAGTATAGTCCGCAATACAAAGACCATAAAGTTGTACTCTTACACATGATTAGTGATGATGAATTTTGTTGGGGTGATGGTGGAGTAGGTAACTTTTTGATTCGTTCTGAGGACTTAGAAAAATTAGATTTTTCTCAGGTGATTTATAATTACGATTGTTCTTAAAATTAAAATACTAACACTTCAACCCGTGCTATTTTTTTATTTTTCTAAGGTACGTTGTTGCGCTTCAGCGCTCTTTGGAAGCATCTCATTTTTGTAAAAAGTATTTTTTCTTTGAATAATGTCCCGCTCGCCTATTGTACAATACGGGAGCGGGGACAGCACTATAAATGCAAAACTGCGATGCTCCCTGCTCTTTCATAGATAAAAGAGCGCTGAAGCGCAACTACGTACCTCAAAACGTAGTGAAATTTTAGCCTTTCACTACTTGCCGAATTTCTTGCCAGAGCGATCGATACAGCGAGATCCCCGCATCCCCAAAAGGCAGCAGAAAGTCGCTAGCAGCAAGAATCTTAGCATCCGGCAACAACACAGAATTAGTGCGAACAGCTTCCGGCAAATCCTCCGGTTTCATGCCGACAATTATCGGCGAACTAGCCTTAGCCAGCAAAGATAATTGAGGAGCAACCCGAGGCTGCAAGCAAAAATCAATCCATTTTTCCACTAAAGAAACTGGATTCCCCGATGCTGGTTCTACCCACAAATCCGTCCAAAGTGCAGTTCCCGAAACCGGAACTACTAAAGCAATATCCTTTTGAGTTTGCAGCAGTGGGAGCAAGTCTCCAGAGGAACCTACGGCCAACCAAGTATCGCCTAAAATTAATGGTTGCAGGTAAGCGTCGGAACTGTAAAATTTAACTTGTCGGTGCAGATTTGCGAGTTCTTTTTTGAGATTGGGGACTTTATCTAATTGCTGCGTATTGTAAGATTTCCCTAGTTTTTTTAATGTTAAACCGATAACTTCTCTGGCACTGTCTGGCAGAGAAATTCGATCGCGCAATTCGACTCGCCACAAGTCTTTCCAATCTGTCGGAGTCCACCCCAAAGCCTTAAATTTGTCGGTTCGATAGGCAATTACCGTACTTCCCCAGCGGTAAGGTGCAGCCCACACTTTACCTTGAGGATCTAATTTACCCTCGTCGTTGCGCCTGACGAGTTTTTGCCATCTTTCGGGCAATTGTGACCAATTAGCAAACTTACCAGGATCGATCGGCTTAATCAATTTTTGCCTAATTGCCAAAGTCAGCCAGTAATCTCCCAACATCACCAAGTTAGCTTGATTTTTTGATTCGGGAACCCGTTTCCACTCCTGCAACAGGGCGAATAATTCTTTTAATTCTGCTTCTTGCCTTACCTGCAAAAGCGGAGACGGTTGTACATCGCGGCTAAATTTGCTTACCAGTTGGGCCGGAATACCGTTTTTGAGCGATCGAATTTTGAGCATGGGCTTCGAGTCGCACCCTGCCGCCAATTGACTTAAAGTTAGGGTGGCGGCCCCCAATAGCAAAGACCTTCGTTTCACCTGTCAATCCGCTTTTCTAAATATTGACCCATCGTTTTGTGTTCTGCAGCCCGGGAAATAATTGTTTGTCGAGTCCGGTAGTTGGCGCCGATTTGTCTTATTTCTTTTTCAAACACAGAGCCATTGTACTCGGTTCTGCTGCGAAGAGAGTCTGTTTGACCGAAAGCATCGAGGATACAAGCCTCCGAATTTATCCGTGGGGTCAATGCTTCAATTCTAAAATCTAAAATCTAAAATCGCGCAATCGCGCAATCGATTGGCTCTTGCCCTGATTTTACCTTCTACATTGTCGATCGAGCTTTCCGATGCGGAAAACTCCGTCAACTTAACGCCTAATTTCTCTGCAAAAAGTTCCTTTGAGCCAGTTTTGCTCGCCAGCCGGGTCGATCGACTGCATCTGTGTTACATTTTTTAATATAACGAAACCACGAGACCGCTGCCATCTGCCGTTGGATGACGCTTTTTACACAACCGAAGTAAAAAATCCTTTTTAAATCGGTGACAGCTTAATAAATAAAAAAACTAAAAATCCATTCATCTCATATGTTGCACCATTCTCAATTAGCCTTTTAGCAACAGGCTTTTCGGCCTGTTCCACAAGAAAATTTATGTTTTGTGGAACGGGCCCCAGAGCCCGTTCTTGAGAATGCTGCAAGATGTGAGTTCATCTGAATCCTGAAAGCACTGGCGAGAGCGAAGTCAATCTAATAGGACGCTGTGCGATCCGACTCTCAGACACCCGACGTTTTAACTCTGATTGAAGGTTTGAACGAAGTATGGGGGTTAACCAACCCGGTTCCTGTGTCCAAGACTATCTAAAACCTAAAATCTAAAATCTACAATCGACCCACGAATGCCGATCGATTATCTTCAAGCTGGCTCCCTAAATCTACCGTCAGGATTGGGAACACAACAATTAAGTCAAAAATTAAATAATTTAGTGATAAATCCAAGTTATGTAAAGATTTACCTAAAATGTAAAGATATTAAGTTACGAGCCAAAGGATGATTGTATGGAAGCGCTCCGCCAGCAAGTTACAGTATTGAGCCAACAAGTCGAGGCCCTCTACAAACTCATAGAAAACCTCAATGAAAAGCTCTTGGAGTCGGCCAAGGAGACGAAGCTGACCCAGCAACAGATAAACGATCGCTCTGGAACGGTAGGAAATGACAAAACCTCGCCCTATAAAAGCTACAGCAGTCTCGACGGCCTCCTCGAACACAAAGACATACTGTTAGATGACAGCTACTTCGACAAAAATTCTCAAAGCTTGGAAAAAGAGCTGAGCGCAGAGATTCAAATCCAGCGCTTAACAGCTCAGCTAACAGCAGCTTACAATCGAATTGCCGCCTTGGAAGAACAGTTGCTCTCCAAAAGAATGCACTCGCAACATCTAGGCGGGCCTAATTAAATATTGCTACCGGGTATCGGGTATTAATTTCAGAAAAAATACAATTTGCGTCGATTTATGCTCGTCTACTTATAGAGTGATTGTAGGGAGTTTTTGGTCTCGCACAAGTAGGATGGGAATAGCATATTAAGGCGAGATTTGGTATAGAAATAGCAATCCTCTTTATTTGGTGAACAAGATTTTTTTTGATGAACCGCAGAGGGCACAGAGGGCGCAGAGAGAGAGCAGAAAGAGCAGAAAGAGCAGAAAGAGCAGAAAGAGAGAAGTTCGCAAATCCGGGATCGATTGCTATAACTACGTACTTAATTTTTAACTTCACACCGCGAGGCTAAAGCTTCAACAGCGTGGAGGAGTTGAGTTGGAGTCCAATTTGCAGTCAAGCCACTGGCGATCGCACACGCACCCGCACCGACCCCTTCTTTAACATAGCCGCGATCGTAAGCTTGCAGTTGGCCGTAGCGAGATCCAGCAAAACTTAGCTGCGCCGCCAACAGAGGCACACCCCCGATATCCGACGCAAGTCCTACAGTGTCTCCTGTAGGGTCTTCGGCCACCCAGCGCGTACTCCCCACCGCGACTTGTTCGGGACTCCATAGCAGAGCATATTCACGGGCTAAGGCTTGCATCAAAGCGTATACTGCCAGCATTTGCGTCCCCCCTGCCAGAAGCACGCCGCAAGTCTGACTCGCGGCGATCGCCATTCCCGCCACCGCTATTTGCATCGGATCGCCTACCGCCGCTACCAATTCCAAGGGAGTGCTGTTTTGTCCGTTAATTTCCCACTCAGCATTATTGAGTCCCGCTGTCACCGCCGCCAATTTTTGAGCGTGATTGCAGCGAGGATGAGAACTATTAACTTTGCCCGCCGCTGCAATACCCAAACCCATTAACACGCCCAAAGCAGTAGTCGTTCCCCCAACTACGCACTCCCCTAAAATTAAATAGCTGCCATTAGTTTGAGCAGCCAATTTAGCTCCCCAAATTAATCCTTGTTCGAGCAAATGTTTGACTGTTTCGAGTTCTAAAGCATTCCCAGAAATCAGACACTTTGCCGGAGTGCCGCCCAAATCAATTGCAGGTACGGGAGGTGGGAGGGGCAAACCAGCATTAAATAGGTAAAGGGGAAGTTCCAAAGCTTCGACTACAGCGCGAGATATCAGTACCGGCGAGGCACCCGCTTCTAGGGGCGGCAAAGGATATTGGGGCGACGGTTGGGGGCCGTTATACAAAAATTCTGCATCGGCTAAACAAGTAAATTGTCGATCGTGCGGGGTTGCTCCTGCTGCTGAAATCCCCGGAATTAAGCCTGTCGCGGTAAATCCTAACACGCAGGCAAATATCGGTTTTTGTCCCCGATAGCGATCGAGCCACCGCTGCCCCTGTTCAATTTTTGTATAAATACCAATCATAAATTAGTCATTAGTCATTAGTCCTTAGTCATTAGTTAGCAGTCATTAGTCATTAAACCTCTCCCATAATTATTGTGGAACAGGCATCCTGCCTGTTCAAGACTTGCTTTTCAGGAGAGGTCTATTAGTCATTAGTCATTAGTTATTTAGTAGCAATTAGCAATGCCCAATGCCCTGTTTGGCCAATAACTACTCTTCATAATCGATCAAAACTTGCACCCAGCTTGGCGGCCGCGGAATTGGATTTCCCAAACGATCTAATAGCAGCAAAGCTACTAAATGCACTACAAATAAATAGACAATATTGTTAACCAAAATCATCCCGGCGGCGATCGCCCCAATTGTGTTCAAACTCGGTACATTAAGCCAGCCCAGCTTCACAAACACCCATTCCACCATCTCTGTTACCTGGGCGGTGACGTAAACCCATAAATCTTGACCCACCAACGCTGACAGCAGCCAAAACCGAAAAAAGAAGCCTACAGTACCAATTACTGCACCCACACTAACAGAAAGTGACCAACTCGCTTTGCGCCTCCAAAGTCCTCCCAGCGCAACTCCCATAATTCCAAAAGGCATCACGTATAAAATGCTCCGCGTCGGGCCCATGAGTACCGACAGCAGCAAACCCGATACCAAAGCTGCCATCCAAGCTGCTCGGTTGCCCCAACGCAAGTAAACCAGGGCGATGGGTATCGGGAAAAAAACCCGCAGCAAAGGCCCCAGCGGAAAGTAATAATTTACCAGCCAAATTAAGCTAGCGGTACTTGCCAAAAAAGCCGTTTCTACCAGCCTTAAAGGCGCTTCCCCAGAGGGGCGCTTCCCCGGATCGGGATTTGTACGATCGCCAGCCATTGCTGAAATATCGGCGGTTTGCGGCTCGTTATTTGTACTGGGGGAACTACCCGAATTAGACGCAGCATCTGCTGACAAAAAATCACTCATCCGATTTTAGATTTTAGATTTTAGATTTTAGATTTTACGGGACTTGCACCCGATACGGCTGATTCGCGATTTTCCGATTTTAGATTTTAGATTTTAGATTTTACCGGACTTGCGCCCGATACGGCTGATTCCCGGTTTCACTGTTTGGATGCCCCGCCGCCCAATTTAATATCGATCGCAGAAACCGGGTTTAGGTAGGAACGCAAGTCTTATTTTAGATGGATTTTCTCAGCCAAAATTTTCAGCAGCACTATTTTTCGATTTTGGCTTCCTGGATTACCAAAACCGAACAAGATGCGTGGTGAACGACATAATTGCTGACGCTGCCGAGGAAAGCTTCTGCCAGCCCCGTGCGGCCGCGCCTTCCCAACACTATTAAATCTGCGCCCCAATTTTCGGCGGCTTCACAGATACTATGCCCCGGAGCGCCGTCCTTTTTGCAGTCAAATTCCACCTGCAATCCTTGTTTTGCTGCGGCGTCGCAGTAATTTTTCAGCAAACCAGAAGCCTGTTTTTCCTCGGTTTCCAGCCGCAAACGTTGAGCTTGATAAGCTTGATTCATTAACTCGACATTCATGCCCAAATCTACCGGAATTGGCACTGCCGTCTCGCCCAACGTGTTGACAGTAACGCAGTTAAATAGCATCACCTGGGCCCGAGCGCTCAGAGCTAATTCTAAAGCTTGACTGAAGACGCGGTGGCTCAGTTCTGAATCATCTAAGGCAACAAAAATTTTCTTAAAACTCATAGCTTTACCTCCGGCGGGAAATCATTAATATCAGTTAATTAACAGAGAGTGCTTTTGAATTAGATTCAATGAAAGCAATCTCTGATACTTCTAGACTAACAGACGCTCTAAGGCGTGCAGGTCGGGAATGCACAAAACGTCACGTTCGCGCTGAATAGTTCCTTTTTTTTCCAGCTTGCTCAGCACTCGCGTTACTGTTTCGCGAGCCAGCCCGCTGAGGCTGCTCAATTCTCTGTGTGGCAGGTTCGGTATTTCGGTACCTCCTGTTTCCATGATTTTTTTGCCTTGCCCCTCTGCCAAAAATAATAGAATATCTGCTACTCGCGAGGTACTGTCCGACTCTCGCAAACGCAGGCGGCGGTTGACTTGTCGCAGGCGACGCGCCATCAGTTGAGCTAGGCGAATGCCTGCTAGCGGCTCGGTATGAATAAGCTGCACAAAATCCTGAGATGGCATATTGCCGATCAGTGTCGGGGCTAGGGTGATGACATCTGTCGATCGCGGTGCTTCTTCGATCGCGGCCATTTCCCCGAACAGTTCTCCTTTCCCTAAAATATTCAGTGTTACTTCTTTTCCGTCTAGGTTGTAGGTGCGAATTTTCACCCAACCATCCAATATAAAATACACTGATGTTCCCCAGTCATTTTCGAGTAAAATCACTTGATTTGCCGGATGACTGCGGGTAACGATGTGGAGAGTTGCTCTCTCAATTACAGGATCGGGCAAGCCTGCAAAAAAAGGAGTAGAAACTATCAATTGATTTATATTGGACTGCGGATCTCGGGTGTTAAAGCGGTCTTCCATGAGGCCATCATTTTAATTTACGCGCTTGAGCTGCGCTGGGCAGTTAGAAATAGCTTGCAGCCGAGTCATTCGATTTGAGATTCCAGATTTGAGAAACAAGGATCTAAAATCGGCAATTTTACCTCTAAAGTTTTGCGGTCAAAGGCTCAATATGGGAATTAATAGCCTCAAGCTCTGATTGGGAGCTAGAAACTAAAGAATATACCATAATTTTTTAGATAAATACCACGGAGCAAATTTTATTAACAAAATTTTAGCAATGTGGCAAACGACTGAGCCGATCGAATTACCTTTGAAAGCTCTTCGCGAAGACAAGCTTAACACTGCTGAGAGATTTGTTGTCAGTCGGCCCTGGTGTCGAGAAGGCAGAATCCACAAGCACAAGGGGTGCAAGCACGGTAGACAGAGCCCAAATCCGAGCAACTGCCTAGAACCTGGCGAATGTCAGCACGATCGGCAAAATCCACAGCCATTGCGAGCCTAAAGACTTGCGATCTTGGCGAGCGAAACCCACCCACTTCCCAGCCAACTTTTCTGCTACCCCAAGATTATTGTACCATTAGTATCTAGCCACGAATACATATAAAAGGCTATAATTAAAGGTTACTCAAACCGACTGTACGGGGACAATCCCAAATCCCGGCATCCCAAATCGCAAATTGTTTGAGGTTTTTTCCAATTCGGTGAAAAATGAAGACACAGTGGCGCGCCGCCATGCTAACAAAACTCGCGGTGACAGTGTGCGCCCCGCCCTTCAAGCGGGTGAAGGCAAAAGTTCGTCGGGATCGCAGCTATTCCGAGCAGGAATCGGCCTCCGGGCCGGGAAACTCGCCCCTGATCCGCAGAATTTGACAGCACTTGCAATTGATAGAAGCGGGCATTTGGTGCGGAAGTACCGGCTAACCTATGATAGGCAATAGAAGTTATCCGAAGACAAAAGGTTAATTAACTGTTGTCAGAAAATATTAGTAAATTATTGACTGACTCGCATTCAGATTATTCTATCTATTGGCATCGCTGCCGCCTGACAATCAAGCATCCAGGATACAAGCCCCCGGATTCATCCGTCCAGAAATAAAAAACCTGTATCCGATAAAGGAGCCCCCGAATTGATCCGTGAGGTCAATGCTTCAATCTAAAATCTAAAATCTAAAATCTAAAATCGATTGACTTCAGTCTTTTGTCGGTAAAGTTTCTCCCAAGCCGCATTCCCAGAGGTTCCGCCCTTGAATTCTCAGAAGTACAAAATTCAAGCACTGATTGCTGAGATAGACGAGGTACTCAGCAAGCCCGCACCCCGCTTGCCTTGGACGGGTTCGCTCGATACTGTCCACCAGCGCCAACTTTTAGAGCGAGTTCGCGCTTATCTGGTTTCCTCAGACTCAAAGCTAACGGCCCCAAAGGCCCCCGCCCGCCCAAATGTCCGCCCCGAACCAGTTCCAGTACCCAAAGTGCCTCTGCCCGCGCCTCGCCCCTCAGCCGCAGAGCAAATCATGCTTGCCGTAACCGGAGAAATCAGCCACCTGCGTTCCAGCCTGACAGGGCCGCTCCAAGAAGACATAGAAGCTCTGCGGCAAGAGCAGCAAGCTCTAATTCAAGAAATCAAACTGCTAGAAGCAAAACGGCAGCAGCAACAATCCCTAGCTCAACAACAAGCCAACCAACAGCAAATCATTGGTGAATTCTTGCAGGTACTGACTGCCCGCTTGGAAGAAACCTTGACTAGCGATTTCTCCCAAATTCTAAGTTCCCTAGAAAATCAGTTATTGCAAAGCATCTCAGCACCTTACTCTTTGGGCAGTGCGCCTGATGAACAATCGGCTATTGACGTAACACTTAACCCACAAACCTCAGAAGAACCCCCGCTGCTGACGCCGGCTCAGAGGTTGGAGCAAATGCAACTGTTCCAATCTCATGCTGACAGTCTGCTGATGAGTCTCGATTCTAGGATGGCTATCGTGTTCCAGGCTTTGCAAGCAAATCTGCAAGGCTATGAAGCTTCCTTGAGACAAGAACTCGAAAATATGTACGGTTTGAGCCAGCAGAGCGAGGCGATGTTCGCGGCTTTGGTCAACCACTTGGCCTCACAGTTGGGGCGAGAAGCGTCTTCCTACGTTCAACAGCCGATCGATTTAGCAAATAATCTCGAAACCGTCACCCCAACCGCAGCCGATCGATCTTCTGTCGCTCCCGCCC
Source organism: Microcoleus sp. D3_18a_C4 (assembly GCF_036702415.1). NCBI lineage: Bacteria > Bacillati > Cyanobacteriota > Cyanophyceae > Oscillatoriales > Microcoleaceae > Microcoleus > Microcoleus sp. D3_18a_C4. The sequence goes on from NZ_JAUBTI010000016.1 coordinate 41,407, forward strand.
CTTCAAATACTGCGATCGAGCACTCAGCCGCAGAGACTCAGACTGGAGACTCGGTGCGGGAAATTCGCACCGGCGAATTCGGAGAAGAAGACAGATTTCCCTACGCCGGTACAGAAATTTCTCCGCAATTCAAACAGTTGAGGCGCGACCGCGACCGCATTCAAGCCCCAATTTTGCTCCCGGAATTGGAAGATAATTTGTTCGGTTATGCACCCGAAACATCTCCAAATGCAACTGGGTTTGCTGAGGGTGAATCGGAGAATAGCTTAACAGAAACGGGCGAAGATATTGAGGATTTGTATGCAAGTTTGTTCGCGGAAGAAGCGGTTCCTGAAGTAGAATTACAAATCGAAATTTCCCCCGTAGAAAATACTGTAATTGAGCCCCAAAGTGAAGGTGTAGAATATCAAGCGGCGACGGATCAGAAAACTGCCGACTCGCTAAACATGACCGAAGATTTGTTTGTAAATCTGCTGGATGAAGGCGAATCTCTGGAAGAGATTTTAGTAGATGAAGATTCAAACTTTGTAATGGGGAATTCTGTAGAGTCTCTAACTTTAGATAGTGCCGATTTATTTGAACCGCAAGGGACAACAGTACCTCAAGTTTCAGCAGCACCAGCCTCCAATGCTGAGCTGCAACTTGACGCGGACGATCGAGAAAATATAGAAACGGGTCACAACCAAGGCGAGCAGTTCGGCGCTACAGTCCCTCAATCAGCAGCTTTGCCGTTGAGAACGTCTGCAGAAATTACCCCAACCCCCCCCAGTGCCGGGTCCCGTGTGCCGAGTGCCGGTGACGTTCAAACGGGCGAGTTCGACTCATCCTCGCAGGGGCTCGATGATGGGTACATCCAAGCTTCGCCGGACGAAGATTTGCTGCCAGTCGAGGAGTTAGAAGATGACCTCGATCGAGCTCTAAATTTGGACAACAATACTCTGGAACTTTTGGAGGCAGACCTCTACAATCTGGAGGGATTGGAAAATACTAGCTTCGGGCGATCGAATTTCTCAGTCGCTAACAGCTTGGATTTATCGGCGAGTTCCTCCGAAGGCAGTGCAACAAATCCCTTTGCGGAGGTGGCAGAGGAAGAACTCGGCACGCTGGAGGATTTGTTCTCCGATGAGTTGGAACTCTCCTCTGATGATGAACCCTTTGTTTTGGAAGACGAACTTGAGGATGATTTGTTTGCTGAGGAAGACGACTCGAATTTGACGCTAGACGAGATTTTGGCTAGTTTGACTGAGACCGATCGACCTTTGACTGATTCTCCCCCTCCAGAAACTGCCGAAACTAACGAACTGCGATCGAGTCCTCCAGAAAGTCAAAAAAAAAACCTAATTTCGACAGAGAGTAAAGCAGCAGTTGTTGAGGGGAAAACCGATTTTAGCGAGTTTGCCGAAACACAGCAGCAAGACTCGGCTGGACATTCTGCAGCAGGTGCGATCGCCCCATCCCGACAACGCCGGAATTCTAGCTGGTATTTAGGCATTGATTTTGGTTCCACCGGCCTGTCTGCGACTTTGGTCGATCGCACCAGCGGCCAGTTGCACCCGATTTACTGGGAAGCATCGCAGGCTGAGGCTTGGGCAGCAGACGCCAGTTGTCGGATTCCCTCGGCTGCGGTGTTGGCCCAAACAGCCCCAGGTAGCCCGGGGTCAGAGGTGACAGTCAAGTCGGTGGGATTCCGACCCCAGGCTTTGTCTGCTGGAGAATTTTTACTGGAAAATTTAAAATTGCCTTTAAAGGTGGGCATTCCTTATCAGCGGGAGGCTGCTGGGATGTACGAACCGCTGTTGCAGTGGTCGCCTTTGCAGGCTTTTTCGATCGCCTTGCCGCTGCAAGGTGTGCGGGCGCTGCTGGCTACTTTGAATCCGAGTTTGCGGGGACAAAAATTTGCCGAATCGGGGGAAATTTTGGATTCTGCACCAAGGGCGAATTTTGCAGGATTGCCAGTTTCTAATTTAATTTGTAGGGCTTCGGGACTGACGCCAGAAACTCTCGATGCGGCGCTTTTAGACTTGCAGGGTGTAATTTTGGGGACTCCGGCCGGCGGGTCGGATGTTTATCGGTTTAATCTGCGGGAGGCGGTTTTGGGCGCGTCTCTGGTGGCTTCATGTTCGCAAATTTTTGTGGTGGAAGATGCGATCGCCACTTTGCTTGCTGCTGTAACTCCTGTGAAAAATAACATGGAAGTCGAGTCGTCAGCCGTGGATTCTGCTAAGGACGGTGAAGAAGCTGCACCGCTGAGTGTGAATGCTTCGTCTTTTAGCGGGGGAACTTTGATTTTGAATGCGGGGGCGGCGACGGTGGAATTAGCTTTAGTTGAGTTGCCGTCTAATCTTCAAGATTTAACTCGTGCTGATTTTACTTGCCACAGTTTTGATGCGGCTGGCGATGCTTTCGATCAGGATATTATCTGTCAGTTGTTGGCTAAAAATGAAACTTGGGGAATGTCGATCGATTTGCCACGTCCTGGCCATCCAGATTTGCCGAGTCGCTATCAATTGCAGCAGCAGTTACAAGGTTCTGCTTTTGGCCTGCAATTGTTAGAGGCGGCAAGGCAAATAAAAGTTGTTTTGCAACATCAAAAAAGTTTTGCTTTGGATATTGGTCAGCAGCATTGGGATGTGAAGCGCAAAGATTTGGAAAGTCTGGTTTTAGTGCCTTTTGTGCAGCAGTTGAATCGTGAATTGAATGCTTTGCTCAGCCGCGCGGGAATGTCGCCGGCGGGGATTAATCAGGCGATTTGTGCGGGGGGTATGGGTGCTTGGCCTGCGATCGCCCGCTGGTTGCGGCAGAAGCTGCCGAATGCGATCGTGGTTCAAGACCAGGAATTGCAGGGCGATCGAGATATTTTTGAGATTGACAATTCTGGATTAAATTCTGTATCTCAAAGTACAAATTTCCCCCAAAAAATTGGTCGAGTTGCCTGCGGGTTAGCGAGTTTGGCTCTCTATCCTCAAATTTTGGGTGTGTCGCAGCAGCAGTACAGCGACTTTTTTCTGCTGTGGGAATTAATGCAGGTTTTGGGTGAGGAAACTCTGAGCTTTCAGGAAATTTTGCAGTTGTTGGAGGGCCAAGGCGTGAATACCCGCACCTGCGAACCCCGGATTCTGCGGATTTTGGAAGGAAATTTGCCGGCGGGACTTGTGCCTGCGGAGGAAGATTTCATGCTGCTGGCCGAGGAGTCGAGGCAAAATCCTGATTGGGAAGAAATTTGGGCTGAGCCGCTTTTCTTTGAAGATGTCTCGCGGGGTTATCGGTTGAATCTGGAACACGCCTCTGTTATTCGCGAATATTTAGGCAAACTCGCCTCTAGCAGCCAGCAAAAATTGTTAGAGCCGCTAACACTTGCTTGGGATGTTCGCACCGATATTTATCGCTAAAGGGCAAAAAACCCGGTTTCTCAGTAGCACCCTCCCTGTCTTCCGGGAAGAGTCCTAGTCGAAACCAGGTTTTTTTGCGTCCAGGACTAACTTTTTTCTGTAAATTTACGTAAGTTTACATAAAGTAAATACGTTTTTAGAAGAAATACACAGAAACTTTATAAAAGTGTGAGTGCTTTTTAAAGATTGTGCAAAGCTCCGCTTTTGAGGTTATGCAGATTTGGCGAGACTAATAAGATGGACGTGAGATGTCGTTAAAGTTGAGACAAATCATATGAAATTTCCGATGGGTGCCTCGTCGAAATCCTCATTATCAGAAATGCTGTCCTTATTTTTTCAAGAATTTACTTACAGAGTCTGTGTATCAAAACAACAGCCTCACCGATCCGTAACGAGCAAGGTAAAACGGTCGATCGATATTTTGGGCTCACTGCTGGGACTGGCAATTGCTGCAGTGGTGGCGGTGCCGGTGGCAGTGGCGATGCTGTTGGACAATCCGGGCCCGCTGCTGTACAGTCAAGTCCGCTGCAGCTTCAAAGGGCGACATTTCAGAATGTGGAAATTTCGATCGATGGTTGTCGATGCAGAAAATCTCAAACATTTAGTTAGCAACCAAGCCAAGGGTCACATTTTTAAGAATGAAAATGACCCGCGAATTACCCGCGTCGGCCGCTTCTTGCGGAGCACGAGTTTGGACGAGTTGCCTCAATTCTGGAACGTGTTAGTTGGCGACATGAGTTTGGTGGGAACTAGACCGCCAACTCCCGATGAGGTTGCTGCCTATGAGGAGTTCCACTGGCAACGTTTAAATGTCAAACCCGGGCTGACTGGGGAGTGGCAAGTCCACGGACGGTCTGGAGTTAAAGACTTTAACGATATTGTGCAGATGGATCTCGACTATCAGGGCAAGTGGTCTGTTGTCTACGACATCAGTCTGATTTGCAAAACAATTGGGGTGGTCTTCAGCAAAAACGGTGCGTGTTAAATAGGTAAGTTGTTTTGGGTTGTTTTTTTTATTATTTTAGGAAAAAACAGGGGATGAAATAGTTGGGAACTGATTAAATATATGTTAATAGAATTAGCGATTGGTGACGCTTATGGTGCGGGTTTTGAATTTGTTGACCAGCAGACGATCGAATTGTACAACAATCTCAACGGGTACATCAAGCATCCCCATCACGACATCCCGCCTGGATGCTACACAGACGATACGCAGATGAGTTTAGCCGTCGCAGAAGCTATCGTCTCTATTATGAATTTGCATAATTTAATGACTTTTTCTCGCTGGCTGGGAGTGCCTTTTGTGCCGTAGTTTAACCGCGAATTGAATACTTTGGTCAGCCGCGCGGGAATGTCGCCAGTGGGGATTTATCACGCGATTTGTGCGGGGGTTATGGGTGCTTGGTCTGCGCCGCTGGTTGCTGCAGAAGCTGCCGAATGCGATCGTGGTTCAAAACCAGGAATTGCAGGTCGATCGAGATATTTTTGCAATCCACAATTCTCCCTTAAATTCTGTATCTCAAATTACCAAATTATCAGAAAAAAAAATAGTCTATTTGCCTGCCGGTTGGCGAGTTTTGCTCTCTATCCTCTAGCAGCAGCAATGCCAAAAATTGTTAGAGCCACTCACAATTACTTGGGATGTTCGCACCGGTAGTTATCGGTAAGTATATAAACTTATCATTTATCATCGCCCTTAGATAAAGCTCATAGGAATTACGCAACTGTCACACTTATGTCAACTTGTAGGGTGCCTCAGACTTCGTTGTTATTGGGCAATTATCAAGGGTTTCAGGTTTCGGACAACCCTACCAATTGTGCCAGTTGTGTAAGTTTTGAATAAAAAACAGCATACCCAAAACCCGCAGCACTTACAGCAGAATTCAGGAGTCAAGAGCGTTGCCCTGACGAAGGGTATAACAGCGAATAGTCAGAATTAGTTTGTGCTTTTTTCCGTAACAATACTTAATTTTCTTATAAAAAGTTATGCTTTTCTAGAATAAATTAACACCATTTTTATAAAAGTGTGCTTTTTTGTAAAGATTGTGTAAAGAAGAGCCTTTGCCGGTTGTGGAAAATTTGGGGCTCTCATAAGATGTTGCCAGATTCAGCTATTACAAATATTTGAGTCTTTAGTCTAAAGTCAAGACCAATTGCTTCACTCTTCAAAATCATAAGTTTTCACTTTTTGGTAACTACAAATGGTAGCGCAAAACTTTAGCAATCAAAGTTTGATCGGCAATAACTTTAGTGGGCAAAACCTCAATGGTTCCACATTCTTCAAAGCCCGACTAGAAAACGTCTTGTTCCGGCGCAACGCTCAAGGTACCTCCACTCAACTCAGAGGTACCAACTTTGAAGAAGCCTTTCTGCTGAATGTAGATGCAACGAATGCGATTTTTGCTGCCAATACCAACTTTCAACCGGCGAATTTTTATAAAGCGACCTTAGAAAACGTCAATTTCAGTCGCGCCAACCTAACTGGAGTAAATCTGTCGCTGATCAGCACAAAATTCATCAACCTGTCCAACGCCAACCTGACGAATGCCATTCTCCATGATGCCAACCTCAGCGGCGAACAGTCGCAGCGACCGAATCTAAGGGGAGCAAACTTTACGGGTGCTGATTTCTATAACGCGAATCTGAAAGCGGCTGACTTTACGGGTGCCAATTTGACGAATGCCAAATTCCAGGGTGCTAGTCTCGAAGGAACCTTGTTGATCAATGCGAACTTTACTGGCGCTCAATTCGACGTATCGACTAATTTCACAGACATTATCCTCAGCAACTCCATCTTTGACCTTGCCAACCTGAGTGGGGTTAATCTGACCGATACCAACCCACCCGATGGATTGACACTGACAACTTCTAGCTTTCGCGGAGCCGATTTGACTGAGTTTAGTGCCGAAGATGTCAATCTGGCTGGTGCTGACTTCAGCGCCCATGCAAATGGTACGCGCACTCAAATGGGTGGTGCTAGTTTCGCAGATTCTGAGTTGAACAACGCGAACCTGACTCAGGTGATTGCAGAAGGCATATTCCTGGACGGTGCTGATTTGAGCAATGCAATCATGGTTGCTGCTGATCTCAGCAATGGCAACCTGAGTGGAGCAATTCTCGTTGGCGCTAACCTGACGGGTGGAGTCCAGTTAGACAACGCTTTTATTGAGAAGAGCAATCTGGCGGGAGCCAACTTTACAGGGGCAAACCTGACAGGCGCTAACCTCAAGGAAGCGGCTGGGGATGACCTGACCAACTTTAGAAACGCCGATCTGTCAGGTGCCAACCTAGAGGTGGGGAATTTTATCGGTACCAACTTCACCAATGCCAACTTCACCAATGCCAACCTGGCCAAAGCCAATTTCACCGGTGCCGTTATGGTCGGGGCGAACATGACCGGGGTCAATGCAGTGGATGTTGTGGGTCTGACGATCGGGACTGGCGGCACCGATACCGTGAGTGGAACCGGAGGCGACGATAATCTCTTCGGGCTCGACAGCAATGACTCCCTCAACGGCGGTGATGGGGATGATTACTTGGATGGCGGTAGCGGTGCTGATGTCCTGACCGGTGGGCCGGGCCAGGATGCGTTGTTTGGTGCTGGGGGAAATGACACCCTGACGGGTGGGGGTGGCAGAGATACCATTCACTACCGCAGTGGTCATGGTTCCGATCGCGTGAATGGTTTCACCCTCGGAGCCAGCGGAGACATTCTATCCTTCACTGGCATTGCAGCGATCGATGTGGTGCAGTCTGGCGCGAACACTCTATTGCGATCGGGCAATGGCATTGCTGGCGATGCCGGTTTTGGTACAGGCGCGCTGTTGATCACCCTAGCTAACACTTCATTTACGGCAGCTCATGTGACCACCAATGTCAACTCGACCAACAGGCCCATCTTCCAGTTCTCGTAACCTCAATTCGGAGTCTGTGTAATGGGTGCTCAGAGTTTATTTTTTCTATCGAGGCCTCGCTCCCCCCCCTTTTTCAAGGTTGGAAGGGGGAGTTGTGAGGATTGCCAGCGGTAACGAAGCACCGAATTCTAGCGTGCATTAAAAACTTTGGGGCTATGTGCCAACTTCACTTGATATACCTCACCGTCTCTTCATGAGCAGTGATTCTTTGACGCGACCTTGAGATGTGGTACCGAGGTAGTCTTACCTTTTATCCACGTTTGTTTAGAGTCTCCCAATGACCTGCCTGTGGCGACTTGTTTACATTCTAGCATCAAGCCGTCAAGCGAAGGATGGGGTTTAAGACCCAAATTTTCGATAACCACGAGAAATTTACATAACACTAGGAGAAAATTATGGCTACCAGAAATGGAACAGAACTGCCCGATACCCTGACTGGAACTAATAACGCCGACATAATTCGCGGCTTTGGCAAGGAAGATCTGCTGTATGGCTTAGGTGGTAACGATAGCATCTACGGTGGAGAGGACAAAGATACCATGTATGGTGGTGCTGGAGTCGATCGTCTCTTTGGAGAAAACGGCGAAGACGATCTATATGGTGAGGATGGTAACGACTTCCTCTATGGTGGACTGGATAAGGACAACCTGCATGGTGGAATCGGAGCCGATCAACTTTTTGGCGATTCCGGCGAAGACTCCTTGTATGGCGAAGATGGCAATGACATCCTATACGGAGGCTCAAATGCCAACGATGCCAACGATGGTAAAGATTTCCTTGATGGTGGGGCTGGAAGAGACCGACTCTTTGTAGGTTTCGAGGATACGGGGTTTGGTGGTGCAGGCGATGACACCGTTATTGGTGGCTTTACCGATGACAAGATATACGGCGATGATGAAAAAGGCGAAATTTTTGGGGGAGCAGATTCCCTAGTTGGTGGCAGCGGCAACGACACCCTCTACGGAGAAGGCGACAGCTTAGCAGGCGGCGGCAACGATACCCTCGATGGTGGTGTAGGCAATGATACTCTGCTCGGCTATGCCGGAGATGACTCCCTGCTTGGTGGCGATGGCCTTGACTTCCTCGATGGTGGCGATGGCAATGACATCCTTGATGGTGGCGCTGGCTCTAGCACCCTGTTAGGTGGCACTGGCTTAGAGAACATCAGGGGTGGCGCTGAAGGCGACTTCATTGATGGCGGAGAGGGTAATGACAACCTCAATGGTCTGGGTGGCAATGACACTATCTATGGCGACGAGGGAGTTGCTGAAACACTTGCTGGCGATGACATCCTCAATGGTGGTGCAGGCGATGACTTCCTGGATGCTGGTGCAGGAGTCGATCGTGTCATCGGTGGCGCTGGCGTTGACCTACTCTTTGGTGGCGAAGATGCGGAAACTCAAACCGCCCGCGACACGCTAACCGGCGGGGCTGACACCGACTACTTCCAGTTGCTGTTCACCGATTTTGTGCCCGAACCTATCGATCCCGGTGAGCCGATCATTCCTGCTCCTGCTGGTGATTACATCGCTGACTTCGTGAAGGGGACTGACTACTTCTTACTGGAGGGGATTACCTTTGAGCAGCTCTCATTCCAGAACATCTCGCTGACAGTTAACGGGGTTGCTACTCCGAGTACCCGGATCTACGTCACGCCTGAAGCCGGAATTCCGATTTCTCAAGCGGAAACGCTAGCTGTGGTTCAAGGAGTGCGTCAATTTAACGCCTCGAATTTCGTTGAGGAACCACTCATTTAATTAACGGGACTTAAACAAATTTTAAGCCCAAACCAAGCGCAAACTGGCTTTAGACGCGGTAAGTAAGTTCATGTTTTCTTGCCACCACCGCGCAAATCTATATTCTGTCCCTTGACAGTTTTTATCTCCTGCTGTCTCTTTAAAGGCAACAGGAGTTTCGTCTTTGACCAGAAATCCGCAGATCCTTTTTCTTCATGCCAATTTCCCAGCCCAGTTTCGCCATGAGGTAGCCGGGATGACCAAAGATTACCCTGAGCTAGTGAATCTGTTTCAGAATTTTTCTAGCCAGTTACGATCGCCAATCGGGAGTTAAAATCGAGTTCGATCGCGTGAGGCGACACAACAAATTGATCCGATAAATTATCCAATCTTGTGACAACTCTAATCAGAATGTTTTGAAATTAAGTAAATCCACCTGATTATCAGTCGTGTAAATGTTAAATTAAGGAAAGCCTTCGTAGAGTAGCCCTTAATTTTTGATTTATGAATTTGCCTAATTTGATTACTTTTTCTCGCTTACTGGGAGTGCCTTTTCTGCTCTACGGTTTGTACGACCCAAGCGCGCAAAGCCGCTGGATTTGCACCGCAATTTTTGTGGTAGCTGCGGCTACTGATTGGCTGGACGGCTATTTGGCTAGGAAGTTGAATCAAATTACCGATTTGGGTAAGTTTCTCGATCCTTTAGTGGATAAATTGTTGGTGCTCGCGCCGCTTTTAGTGTTGATTGAGTTGGGGAAAATCCCGGCTTGGGGAGTGTTTTTAATTTTTGGTCGAGAGTTGACAATTGCGGGGTGGCGTGTTAATAAAACTACGATTTCGGGAGCTAATATTTGGGGGAAATTGAAGACGGTAAGTCAGATTGTGGCGATCGCACTTTTAATTGCTCCTCTGTCTGAAACGTGGGATTTTCCCGCCTTAATTGCTTTTTGGGTTTCTGTGGCTTTAACTTTGATTTCTGGCGCTATTTATCTGTGGCCGGAACAGGAAATAACAGAAAAGTAAGGGAGTTTTATATCATTAAACACGCGCTTTACCCCAGTCCGGCAGGGGTTTAAACCCCTGCCTCAAAGCGAAAGTCCTCGCTATGAGGACTATTAAAATCATCAGTCCTCATAGCGAGGACTTTTGCTATTAGCCGGGGGTTTAAACCCCCGGCGGACTTGTGGAAAAGCGAGGATTTATCAAGATTACTTCCCCTTAATAATGACTCCCAGATTTCCGATAGTGCACCGCTGTCACGCCGTCATTTTTCAGCAAATGACCGTTTTCAACCGCTGCATAAACTACCCAGTGATCGCCGCATTCCATCCGACTTATCACTTCGCATTCCAGATAAGCTAGAGCCTCAGTCAAAACCGGACAGCCGTTGCTAGCTTCCATTGTTTCGACTCCCGCAAATCTGTCTTCTCCGGGAGCAAAGTTTTTCATGAAATACTTCCGCAACTGTCGCCCTTCGGCTAAGATATTCAGCACAAATTTATCTCCGGCGTACATCAAAGCTTCGATCGCTCGATCTTTCGCCACCGCAATCGTCACACCCGGCGGATTAAACGTTGCTTGCGACACCCACGAAGCCAGCATCGCACTGGCTACCTCTCCCCGCTTCGCCGAGAGTACGCACAGCGAACCAACCAATCTCCCTACTGCTTGTTCAGTGCGATCGCTCCCTGCTACTAACTGCGGTTTCGGTGCCCGCAATTTTTGCGATCGAATCAAAGCTTGAGCAAAATCCGTTCCCGCTTCTTTGCACTCGTGAATTGTCGCCGCCGTCGGCTTAAATTTGGCTCGAATCGGCTCAAATCCAATTCGATAGCCGGCATCTTTCAGCTTATTTTCCACTAAGTCGATCGCTTCTCCACTCCAGCCAAAAGAACCGAAAACCCCCGCTAGTTTGCTCTTAGTTGCGGTAGATAAAACAATTCCCAAAGCAGTTTGAATTTGCGTGGGAGCGTGTCCTGCTAGCGTGGGAGTTCCGATAATAAATCCCGCGCATTTTTCGATCGCCTCTTGAATTTCTCCCGGTTCGGCAAATTCGCAGTTGATACTTTCCACCGCAACGCCCGCTTTAGTAATTCCTTTGGCGATCGCCTGGGCTAAAGTAGCCGTATTTCCGTAAGCCGAAGCATAAATCAAAGCAACTGTCAAGTCTTTTGAATTTTGTTGCTGGCTCCATTCCCGATACAAATTGCTCAGTTCATTAAGGCCGTAACGGACGATCGGGCCGTGACCGGGAGCATAAAATGCTGCGGGTAAATCGGCGAATTTATCCATTGCGGTCAGCACTTGTTTGGCCTGAGATGCGTGCAGGGAATCGTAATAATAGCGCCGATCTTCGCTGTAAACGCTCCACCCTTCATCGAATACTTGGTCGCCGCAAACGTGAGCTCCAAATAGTTTGTCAGTGAACACGATTCGAGTGTGCGGATCGTAGGTGCAAAGTTCATCAGGCCAGCGAGGAGTCGGAGTCGCGATGAATTTTAAGGCGTGACCTTTTCCTAAGTTGAGAGTTTCTTCTCCCCGAACGATCATAATGTTTAATTCTTGATCGGGAAAAGCTGCTCGCAAACTAATTGCTGCTGGATTCGTGCAAACCAAAGCTACTTGAGGAGCTAAGTCTAACAGAGCTTTAATTGTTACTGATCTGTTAGCATTGAAATGCCCCAAAATTATGTAATCCAGCTTTGTCAAGTCCACCCGTTGCTGCAAAAATTCCAGGTAATTTTGAGTAAAAGATTCCCCCGGCGGGTCGAACAAAGCAGTTTTGTCAGCTTGAATAATATAGCTATTGGCTGTCGTACCCTTTTGCAGCGAATACTCGACTTCAAATTTGAGTCGATCCCAAGTGCGCGATCGCAGAATAAAAGTATCGAGTGCGATCGGGATAAACTGCACATCGCGGGGTTTGGTATCAGATGCGAGTCTAGGAGTCAAAGTGTTAGTCATTGATTGCACCTATGAGAAACTGAACTACAGAACTTCTTTTGATTTCGTGCCAAAACTTGGTATCTACAATGTCAAACCTTGCACCTCTACCCTGTAAATTGGTATCCAGGTCAGTCAGAAATTCCCTGGTTTTCACATCGTCCCCAATTTGGATAAAGCTCACTCCAATTTCTTCATCTTTATCTATTTTATTTGCCGCACTTACAATTATTTCGGCAACAGCAGCGGTATTTTCGGGTTTTTGATCTAGGACTGCAACAATTATTGCTCCTTTCTTCCCTTTGGGATTTGGTTTGCTTGCGAAATAATCGCTAAAAGTTGCTTTCAGAGCTTCTTCCAAATTAGTTGCAGTCGGCTTTGCTGAATCCGGTTCCGTATTTTGTCGCTGCAAAATTTGAGCTAAGCGGGCAACATTTGAATTTTTATACTTCCACATCGGAGTAGAAGCTTCATAAAGGGTGATGCCGTCGCTGTCAAATTGCTGACATTTTTTTGCGAGGTCGATCAGAGATGCCTGTGCTTCTACCCACTCCTCGTACCAAGGATGGTGAGGATCTCTGCTGGCATCGCTTCTGGCAATAATAATTGTGTAATCTCGGTCTTCTAAAAGATTGGCAGGCATTGGCAATTCCCCTCGTTAAAATGGAGTGTAAATGACAACGGTTTGCCCGGTTTGTCGCTTCTTGGGGCGCACCCAACACCCAGAACCCGGTAAGGTGCGCCACCAGCACCCAACGTTGAGAGTTGTTGCGTAGCCAGTTGCGTCCTCGACTCTAATTGTAGAGTGCGTCAGTAGATAGTCGATGATGAAGTCGAATAAAACATCGGCTGACGCACCTTACTAATACGTTTGGGGTCTGTTGACTCAGACAGTCGATCGATATATCGTTTAATTTCCCCCTTGCTCCTGACAACTGCCAACCGTCAACAGTCAACTGACAACAGTCAACCGTCAACTGATTTCCTAATAGTGATTTCCCACTTTGCGGTGGTGAACTGCCGGCAGTGCATCGGGATTGGATACGCGGCCGCTATCGACGATCGCATATACGATATGATGATCCGAAAGTTCCATCCGGCTCACTACTTCGCATTCCATGTAAGCCAAGGAATCTGTCAGAATGGGAGAACCGTTGGTGGCTGGTTGAGTTTTAACTCCGGCAAATCGATCGGCACCAGGAGCAAAACGCTTTAAAAAGTGCCTCATCAAAGTTTGATAATTGCCTTCTTCCAGCACGTTGAGAACAAATTTATCTCCCGCGTGCATCATCGATTCGATCGCCCGATCCTTGGCAACTGCTATTGTTAAACCCAGCGGTTTAAAGCTGGCTTGCGTTACCCAAGAAGCTAGCATCGCACCGCTAACATCGCCTTTTTGGGCGGTGATGATGTACAGTCCGCCGCTGATCCGTCCCAAAGCTTTATCGAGGTCGCTGTCGAGGGCCTTCATCTGTTTGACAGCCTTGTCCCGCGTCAGCCACTGTCCCAAGTCAGTGCCGGCTTCGTCGCAAAGTTGATAACTCGCTTCTGTCGGCGTATCTTTAATCAAAATGTTGGGAAATGCTTCTTTTAAACCCAACTCTTTGAACTTGTTTCGCAGCGGGTAAATTGATGCGTCATCGCCACCGCCGGATTCGCACAAACCGAAAGATTGTTTGTTGTTAGCCGCAACTAAAATTGTGTTGATTGCGGCTTCGGCATTCACAGCAGCAGTACCGTTACTCGGCGGCGAACAAATCACGATACCGACGGCGGTACCGACAAGTTCGCGGACTTCTTGCAAGTCGGCGATTCTCAAATCCATCATTTCCACAGCGACACCGGTTTTGGTGATACCGTGGGCGATCGCTTGGCTGAGTCGATCGCTAAATCCGTAGTCCGAGGTGTAAAATACCGCTACAGTGGTTTCTGCCTTAGCTTGCGCTTGGCTCCACTTTTTGTAGCGTCCGGTAAGTTCCACCACATTGTGCCGCAGCAGTGGCCCGTGACCGGTTGCAATTGTACCGATTTCTCCCAACTCTGCCATCCGCTTCATCGCCGCGAGTACCGATCGAGCATTGGGACCCATCAAACACTCATAATAAAAGTGGTAATCTTCCTCAACTGCTGCTAAATCGTCATCGAAGGTGCTGTCGGAACAGTAGTGCATCCCGAAAGCATCGCAGGTGAACAGCACTTGAGTTTTGCTGTCGTAGCTGAAAATAGTATCGGGCCAGTGCAAGTTCGGCGCCGATACGAATTCGATAATGTGGCCGTTTCCTAAATCTAGTTTGTCCCCGTTTTTGACTACCAATCGCTCAAATGGTTGGTGTACAAGGTTTTCTAAAAATTGAATTGCTACTTTCGCCCCCACGACAATCGCTTGGGGTGCCAACGCCAACACGTCTTTGACTAAACCGCTGTGGTCTGGCTCGGTGTGGCTGATAATTAGATAGTCAATCTCTTTGGGGTCAATTTCGCCCGTCAGAGTTTCCATGTATTGCTGGCGAAACTTCTCGTGCGAGGTATCGACGAGGGCTGTTTTTTCACCGCGAATAATGAATGAGTTGTATGTTGTACCGTTTTTGAGTCCGAATTCGATGTCAAAGCGGTCTCTATCCCAGTCCAGGCATCGAATTGCCGTTGTATCAGGGGCAATTTCGACTTTTTCCACCGTCAATCTGCGTTGGACTCGTTCAGTCAGCGCTACCATCACTGCCTCCTTGTCTTTTACCCATTACCTTATTGTTTCCATTCTGACACGTTTCTTTTGTAAATCTTTATCAAATTTCCTATCACTCAGTTAAGCATCCCAAAAGTGATATCTATCTATTGACAAAAAGCTAATATGTGTGGTATAGAAACCGAGTTCGATGGGTTGGGCGATCGAGGTACTGAGTTTTGCATGGAAATTGCGATCGAGGAGTCAATTAGTTAGTACTCCGATCTTGCATTATTCTCAATAAGCCTTTTATGGGCGGGCTAGAAGCCCAACCCCTACTCCCCACAACAAAATTCACTCTTTGTGGAACAGGCCGAAAAGCCTGTTAAGCGAGAATGGTGCAACATCTCAGTTAGTAGCAACTTAAAAGCTGTAAAAAATGTGCAGTAAGACGATCGCATAAAAAAATCCCAAATCCACAGGGCCAAATCGATTAAGTCAAGTAAAGCTATGTCCGAAAGTTCTTTTGATCTGAGATATTGCACCATTCTCAATTAGCCGTAGGGGCGGGTTCGCCAACAGCCTTAAAGCTTGCAAATAGGTTCTATAAACCCGCCCGACCCCACGAAAAATCCTCTTATTGATATTGCTGCAAGATGTCAGTTTGATAAAACTAATTTGGGGTGACAATTAGGACAGTCGCAACAACGATTGCAGGAGTGGTGAGAACTAAAAACTGCCCAAAATATACCGAATGTCTAATTGCCATCTTGGTTTGATTCCCCCATCTTGGGGGCGATCGCTAAAGCCGCCTTTTGGTTAATCTTAGCATTGCTCGCAGTCTGGGCGAGTTGGCAGATTTGGCAACTGTTACGTTTTTATATTCATAATTTCAAAAATAAGAATCAACCAACTGATGGAAGTGCGAAAAAAACAATTAAAGATTTGTCGGTAGTAGCGTGGTTGTTGCGATCGTAAAAATTGCAGCAACAAGGCAAATACCGCCAAGCTTGCCGCTGTCTTTACAGGGAGCATCTCAGTTTTGTAAAAAGCATTTTTTTTATTGTAGTGCGAGCGTCCCCGCTCGCGTATTGTACAATACGCGAGCGGGGACGCTCGCACTGTAAATGCAAAACTGAGATGCTCCCGTCTTTACATGGCTTTGTTGCAGCCGTTAAATGATGCGGGAACCGTGGTTGACAAACCCAGCCGCACTGATGGCGAATATTTGCAATTAATCCAGCAATTACCCCAGCCAGTGCCTTACGAAACTTTGATAAGAATACATGAGCAACTATATTTTGGGAATAGGGAAGCTGACGCCTCAACCTTTGAACAGTGTCAGCAAGCTTATCAACAAATTAAGGATTAAGTAGGTAAGCGCAAAAAAACAATAATATCCAATCGATAAATTTAGGGGCAGGTTTTACCAAAAATTCTTGCCAAAAACCGACAATCTCAAAAACCTCCACCCAATGGCAAATCGCAATCTAATTATTTCCATATACAAGGGTTCAAGGTCGTACTCGAATAACGCGCGTAGCATCTAAGAGTACGACCTTGAAATGGTTCTATCAGACCGAAGTAGCAAATGGGTTGAAGGCAACGAAACTAGCACCAGCAATGGGATTCGGGTCGAGGTCGCCCACAATCAGCCCTGTAGGTGAATCCCATTAGTTGTCGGTGCCAGCGACTGTCACACAGCGAAGATTTTACCCGCGTACCTCACTTTCTTGAAAAAAGCTGTAGCGAGGAATCAGACTGATAAAAAGCATTTAACTACTTGCGGGACATATTAGTAGAGCAAGGATTCCTCGCCCTACTAACAGCCTTAGATGAGAGTGATACTTGTTGCCGCTGTACTGCCGAAACTGTAGCCCGCAGTGGGGTTAGCAAGACCTAAGCGCACAGTCCCATTATTGGTACTAAATGGGTTGTCTTGAAGAGTAAAGGTTTGGCTGAGTTGGCCGTCGGCGAAGGACAACGTGCCGCCAGTGGAGCCGCCCGGGTTAAGCAGGTAGTCGGTAGCATATACAGGTGCAAGACCGGCGCCTGGAGTACCCGCCAGAATAATATAATCAATCGATGCTGCACCTAAGCCGCTTGAGCGGGTAACTGTAACCGTTGTGCTGCCCCCCTGAGTGGCGATCGTGCCGTAATTAGACGCACTATACTGGAAGATATTGCCAGATGCACTGCTGCTACCGTCAATAATGTCTAGTCTTGCTGTTGACGGAGTGCCGACGGGGCCGTTGTTGAGAAATAGGTTAACAGTCTCAGTCATTTCAGGCACAGTATCAGGATTGACAAAGATGCTGAACGTCGTGGAAGTTACCCCAGGGCCAAAGGTGAGTACACCAGCACTAGAGGAATAATCAACCGCAGTTCCAGTTGATAGGGCGGTGCCGTCAAGAGTACTGTAGCTAATCGTTGCAGTCCCCGTATTAGGGCCGATGCGATTGACTGTCACCGTAGCAAAGCCAGATGATTCCTGAGTGCTGAAAGTAGCCGCACTAAAAACAAACTGGGTTGCTGTTGATGTTGCTGGAGTTGGAGTCGGCGTCGGAGTTACCATCGTCCCAGGCGGCACATCATTAATCGTCAAAAGTGACGGACTACTGCCGACATTGCCACCGAAGAGCACCAAATTCACCGTTTCCGGCGATGATTCCAAAATCGAATCAGTCAAAGCCGTCACGGTGAAACTAGCGGTTGTTTGCCCCGCAGCAAAATTCAACACCCCCGCCGACGTTCCAGTGTAATCCGGTGCACTGCCTGTGGAACTTGCCGAACCGTCAAGAGTAGCGTAGTTAATCGATGCAGCCGCCGTGCCACCGGTGCGAGT